>NZ_JAHBDP010000058.1:0-276897 GCF_019956495.1 Pseudomonas sp. BF-B-26
GCGGTGTGTCATTCAGCATTGATTTTGATTGATACACCGCTTTCGCGAGCAAGCCCGCTCCCACAAGGGGACGTGTCTATCAGAAAGATCTATTAAGGTGTGCCGGGTTCCGAGCCGATATACAGTCGAATGATGTCGTCGATTTCCCCGGACATTTTCATTCGCACCAAGGTGCGCAAAATGCGCTGCACGGGCACCTTGGGATCGTTGCGCACATAACAACCGACACTCTGTTCCTGCAAAACCGCCACGCCTTGCAGTTGCTGGCCAGGCAGCAGGCGCTGATTGAACCAGTCCAGCGTCCATTGATTGCTTACGGCGTAGTGATAGCGTCCGGCCAGCAGTTTTTCCAGCACCTGCTCCTGATTGCGCGCATCTTCGCGATGCAGTCGGTCGGCCTCAAACAGCGGCTGCAAGGTCGGGTAGCTGTAGCCGAGTACCGTGCCGATGGGTTGTCGCGACAAGTCCGCAGGTATCACTGAGGTCAGCGGATTTGAACGGCTGATCAGCATGTCGCGCTGAAACCACAGTGGAATGCTCCAGATGTAGTCCCCGGACTGATTCGGCTGCCAGGACTGCGCGGCATAGCAGCGGATATCGACCTCGCCATGTTCCATGGCGTTTTGCACTCGAGTGCGAGGCAGCACGTGAAATTCGGCCGGCACGCCGACCTGGGTCGCGAGGCTGACCATCACGTCGTGCAGGATGCCTTGGGTGGGGCGGCCGCGGTCCAGTTGCACCATCGGCATCGCCCAACTGTCGGGTACCACGAAGCGCAATGGCGGCTCGGCGCCAGCGACATTCAGGCTGATCAACAGCAGTGCCCCCAAGGCCAGCCGCATAAACGCTCCGGTGCTGATAAAACCCGAGCCGATAAAAGCCCCCAAAGACCATCTTAGCCAGATTAGACGAGCGCACCGGATGCAATTTTGGTCTTGCTCCGATAGCATTAGCTGCTTCTGTTCCTTCGTTGCGACGGTTTTCGATGAGTTATCAGGTTCTTGCACGTAAATGGCGTCCGCGCTCGTTCCGCGAAATGGTCGGCCAGACCCATGTGCTCAAGGCTCTGATCAATGCCTTGGACAGCCAGCGGCTGCACCACGCCTATCTGTTTACCGGTACCCGCGGGGTCGGCAAGACCACCATCGCGCGGATCATCGCCAAGTGCCTGAACTGTGAAACAGGTATCACTTCAACGCCTTGCGGCGAGTGCTCGGTGTGCCGCGAGATCGATGAAGGTCGTTTTGTCGACCTGATCGAGATCGACGCCGCGAGCCGGACCAAGGTCGAAGACACCCGCGAACTGCTCGACAACGTGCAGTACGCGCCGAGCCGTGGGCGCTTCAAGGTCTACCTGATCGACGAAGTGCACATGCTCTCCAGCCATTCCTTCAATGCGCTGTTGAAAACCCTTGAAGAGCCGCCGCCCTACGTCAAGTTCATCCTGGCGACCACCGACCCGCAGAAACTTCCTGCAACGATTCTTTCGCGGTGCCTGCAGTTCTCTCTGAAGAACATGACGCCGGAGCGTGTGGTCGAGCATTTGACCCACGTGCTGGGTGTCGAGAACGTGCCGTTCGAAGACGACGCGCTGTGGCTACTGGGCCGTGCTGCCGACGGTTCGATGCGCGACGCCATGAGCCTGACCGACCAGGCGATTGCTTTCGGTGAAGGCAAAGTCATGGCTGCCGACGTGCGGGCGATGCTCGGCACGCTCGATCACGGTCAGGTCTACGACGTGCTGCATGCGCTGATCGAAGGCGACGCCAAGGCCTTGCTCGAAGCCGTCCGTCATTTGGCTGAACAAGGCCCGGACTGGAACGGTGTGCTCTCGGAAATTCTCAACGTGCTGCACCGTGTCGCCATCGCCCAGGCCCTGCCTGAAGGCGTCGACAACGGTCATGGCGACCGTGACCGGGTGCTGGCACTGGCCCAGGCCTTACCGGCCGAAGACGTGCAGTTCTATTACCAGATGGGCCTGATCGGTCGCCGCGACTTGCCGCTGGCGCCAGACCCGCGCGGTGGTTTCGAAATGGTCCTGCTGCGAATGCTCGCGTTCCGCCCGGCAGACACCACGGACGCGCCGAGGCAACCGCTAAAGACAGTGGGGATCAGCCAGGCCACAGTTGATTCCGCAAATTCAGTGGCTGCCGCGCCCGTTGTTGCGCCAGTAGTCGCTGCGGCAGTTGCACCCGTTGCGCCTGTGCCGGTTGCGACGGTGGTTGCTCCAGTACAAGCGCCCGAGCCTGAGCCGGTCGCGCCCGTCGTTGCGCCTGAGCCTGTCGTTGAAGCAACTCCGGTCGAAGTCGTCGTCGATCTGCCCTGGAACGATCCGATAGAGCCCGAAGTCGTTCAGCAACCTGCTGTCGAACCGGTGCTGGAAACTGCCAGCGAGCAACCCGAATTGGCGCCGATGCCTATGCCAACGCCAGACAGCGTGGTCCCTGATGCGCCGGAGTGGGCCGCTGCGCCGATTCCGGAGCCGTCGGTAGCCGACGTCGATGCCGCGACGCCGGGCATGGACCTGGACGACGAGCCGCCGCTGGACGAGGACTACATCGAGCCAGACATGGAGTCGGCCTACAGCTACCTCGACGAACTGGCCAGCGAGCACACCGCTGAGCCAGCACCGGAAGCCGAACCTGAACCGGCCGCCATGCCGGCCACCGGTTTGGCGGCGCAATGGCTGGAGTTGTTCCCGAAACTGCCGATCTCCGGCATGACCGGCAGCATCGCCGCCAACTGCACGCTGATCGCCGTCGAGGGTGACAATTGGCTGATGCACCTGGACCCGGCCCACAGCGCGTTGTTCAACGCGACTCAACAGCGTCGGCTGAACGATGCGTTGAACCAGTTTCACGGGCGTACGCTGACCCTGCGCATGGAGCTGATCAAGCCTGAGCAGGAAACCCCGGCCCAGGCTGCATCCCGTCGCCGTGCGAACCGTCAGCGCGAGGCCGAAGAGTCGATCCACGGTGATCCGTTCATCCAGCAAATGATGCAGCAGTTCGGTGCGGTGGTCCGTAACGATACTATTGAACCTGTCGAGACCCTGGTCACTCAGGGCTAATAACTGAAGGTGTTCGGCCGAAAGGGCCGGGCGCTGTATTTATCCAAGTACTTTTGAGGTGATTCCCATGATGAAAGGTGGCATGGCCGGCCTGATGAAGCAGGCACAGCAGATGCAGGAAAAAATGGCCAAGATGCAGGAAGAACTGGCCAACGCCGAAGTCACCGGTAAAGCCGGTGGCGATATGGTCACCGTGGTGATGACCGGTCGTCACGACGTCAAGCGCGTGACCATCGATCCAAGCCTGGTCGAAGGCTTGAGCGAAGACGACAAAGAGATGCTGGAGGCCGTGTTCGCCGCCGCCGTCAACGATGCCGTGCGCAAGATCGAAGCCAACAGCCAGGACAAAATGTCCGGCATGACCGCTGGCATGCAACTGCCACCGGGTATGAAACTGCCATTCTGATTCGCCAAAGCGCTTCGGATGGGCTACAAAAAAATGCCAGGCATCGCGCCTGGCATTTTTGTTTCTGGCTGATGGGAATGCGTCGCAGTGAGGCCGTCTTCGCGAGCAAGCCCGCTCCCACCTTTAACCGCATTTCCCTGGGAGAACTCGGTCGAATGTGGGAGCGGCGGTGCGACGATTCGACTTGCTCGCGAAGAAGTCGACTCGGTCCTGCTGAAGAAACATCGAACGCGCTATCGTCACAACGGTCTGCTCCCTATACCGCCAAATTCATCGATCAAAGGAGACGCTCACATGCCACAAGCATTGACCCTCAACCAACGTATCGTCCTGGCGTCCCGCCCGGCAGGCGCGCCGACGCCGGAGAATTTCCGCCTGGAGCGCGTTGCACTGCCGGACCTGGCCGACGGTCAGGTGCTGCTCAAGACCCTTTACCTGTCACTCGATCCCTACATGCGCGGACGCATGAGCGACGCGCCGTCCTACGCCGCACCGGTTGAGATCGGTGAGGTGATGACCGGTGGCGCTGTCAGCCGGGTCGAGCGCTCGCTGAATCCGAAGTTTCAGGAAGGTGATCTGGTGGTCGGTTCTACCGGTTGGCAGAGCCACAGCCTCAGCGATGGTCGCGACATCATTCCGGTACCGTCCGGGCTGCCGAGCCCGTCAATGGCGCTGGGCGTGTTGGGCATGCCCGGCATGACCGCGTATATGGGCCTGATGGATATCGGCCAGCCCAAGGCCGGCGAAACCCTGGTGGTGGCGGCTGCATCCGGCGCGGTGGGTTCGGTGGTCGGCCAGGTGGCGAAGATCAAGGGCTTGCGCGTGGTCGGCGTGGCTGGTGGCGTGGACAAGTGTCGTTACGTGGTCGATGAGTTGGGTTTTGATGCCTGCATCGACCACAAGAGCCCGAACTTCGCCGATGAATTGGCCAAGGCGTGCTCCGAAGGCATCGACATCTATTACGAAAACGTCGGCGGCAAGGTGTTCGATGCCGTGCTGCCGCTGCTCAATCCCAAGGCGCGAATTCCACTCTGCGGTCTGATCGCGTCCTACAACGCTCGCGAAGCACCGACCGGCCCGGATCGACTGCCGCAATTGCAGCGCACGCTGCTGACCAAGCGCGTGCGAATCCAGGGCTTTATCGTGTTCGACGACTACGGTGATCGTCAGCCGGAATTCGTCAGCGCCATGGCGCCGTGGGTGCGCGACGGCAAGGTGAAGTTCCGCGAAGACGTGGTCGATGGCCTGGAGCAGGCACCTGAAGCGTTCATCGGTCTGCTGGAAGGGCGCAACTTCGGCAAACTGGTTGTGCGGGTCGCCCAGGACTGAGTAATTGACGCTAAACAGAGGCGCGGGTATAAACCGCGTCTCGTTGTTTTGTCGGACTTTTCCCCATGAGCTTCAGCCCTTTGATTCGCCAACTGATCGACGCCCTGCGAATTTTGCCAGGTGTGGGTCAGAAAACTGCCCAACGCATGGCGTTGCAGCTGCTCGAGCGTGATCGCAGCGGCGGCTCACGATTGGCCTCGGCACTGAGCCAGGCCATGGAAGGGGTGGGCCATTGCCGGTTGTGCCGCACGCTGACCGAAGACGATCTCTGCCCGCAATGCGCCGATACCCGTCGCGACGACACCTTGCTCTGCGTGGTGGAAGGGCCGATGGACGTCTACGCGGTGGAGCAGACCGGCTTCCGTGGTCGCTACTTTGTGCTCAAGGGCCATCTGTCGCCACTCGACGGACTCGGGCCTGAGGCCATCGGTATTCCGCAACTGCTGGCGCGGATCGAAGAGGCGGGCACGTTCACTGAAGTCATTCTGGCGACCAACCCGACCGTGGAAGGTGAGGCGACAGCGCATTACATTGCCCAGTTGCTCAACAACAAAGGCCTGATCGCCTCGCGCATCGCCCACGGTGTGCCATTGGGGGGCGAGCTGGAATTGGTGGATGGCGGGACGCTGGCGCATTCGTTTGCCGGGCGTAAGCCGATCGTTTTGTAGTGTTTGAATTGACGCCTTCGCGAGCAAGCCCGCTCCCACATTGGATTTGTGGTGTTCACAAAACCCCTGTGGGAGCGGGCTTGCTCGCGAAGGGTGCGCTTCGGTCTCCCTGATTCACACAATCCTGTTGAAAACCAAGCAAGCGCTCGGTTAACTTCGCTGAACCTTCAGTGGAGCCCGCCGATGCCTGCCTTTCAGGAATACTTCGACCCCAGCCACCAAATGGTCCGCGACAGCGTCAGACGTTTCGTCGAACGCGAGATCTTGCCGGACATCGACCAGTGGGAAGAAGCCGAAAGCTTTCCCCGCGAGCTCTACCTCAAGGCCGGCGCGGCGGGGATTCTGGGGATCGGTTATCCCGAAGCCCTGGGTGGCAGCCATGAAGGTGATCTGTTCGCCAAGGTCGCCGCCAGCGAAGAACTGATGCGCTGCGGCTCCGGCGGTTTGGTGGCGGGGCTCGGCTCGCTGGACATCGGCCTGCCGCCGATCCTCAAGTGGGCCAAGCCGGAAATCCGCGATCGCGTTGTGCCTCAGGTACTCGCCGGCGAGAAAATCAGCGCCCTGGCCGTGACCGAGCCCAGTGGGGGCTCCGACGTTGCCAACCTGCAAACCCGCGCCGTGCGTGACGGCGACGTCTACCGGGTCAGCGGCAGCAAAACCTTCATCACCAGCGGCGTCCGCGCGGATTTCTACACCGTCGCGGTGCGCACCGGTGCGCCGGGTTTTGCTGGCATCAGCTTGCTGTTGATCGAGAAGGGCACGCCCGGTTTCACCGTTGGCCGTCAGTTGAAGAAAATGGGTTGGTGGGCGTCGGACACGGCCGAACTATTCTTCGACGATTGCCGGGTGCCGGCAGGAAATCTGATCGGTGCCGAAAACATGGGCTTCGCCTGCATCATGGGCAACTTCCAGAGCGAACGCCTGGCGCTGGCGCTAATGGCCAACATGACCGCGCAACTGGCGCTGGAAGAAAGCCTGAAATGGGCTCACCAGCGTGAAGCCTTCGGTAAACCCATCGGCAAGTTTCAGGTGCTCAAGCATCGCCTTGCCGAAATGGCCACGGCGCTGGAGGTGTCACGGGAATTCACTTACCGCCAGGCGGCGAAAATGGCGGCGGGGCAGAGTGTGATCAAAGAGATTTCCATGGCCAAGAATTTTGCTACCGACACGGCTGACCGGATTACTACGGATGCGGTGCAGATTTTGGGTGGCCTCGGTTACATGCGCGAGAGCCTGGTGGAGCGGCTGTATCGCGATAACCGGATTTTGTCGATCGGTGGGGGGACGCGGGAAGTGATGAACGAGATCATCAGTAAGCAGATGGGGCTTTGAGTTTTTGCGGTGTTGCGGCTGACGCCTTCGCGAGCAAGCCCGCTCCCACATAGGATCTCCTGCGTACACAAATCTTGTGTCTGACAGTGAGCCAATGTGGGAGCGGGCTTGCTCGCGATGACGCCAGCCCAGGCGCCGCCTATTTATCAGACAACGCAAACTGCGTCAGGCAAAACGTCGGAATCCCCATATCTTCCAGCCGCTGCGACCCGCCCAACTCCGGCAAATCAATGATCGCCGCCGCTTCATGAACCCGCGCGCCCATGCGTCGAACCAGGTTCGCCGCGGCAATCAGCGTCCCGCCCGTGGCGATCAGGTCATCGAACATCACCACCGAATCACCCTCGCACAGGCTGTCGGCGTGGACTTCGAGGAAGGCTTCGCCGTATTCGGTCGCATAACCCTCGGCCAGCACGTCGGCCGGCAGTTTGCCTTGCTTGCGGAACAGCACCAGCGGCTTGTTCAACTGATAGGCCAGGATCGAACCGATCAGAAAACCACGGGCGTCCATCGCGCCGATGTGGGTGAAGTCGGCCTCGACATAACGATGGGCGAAACTGTCCATCACCAGGCGCAGGGCCGTGGGCGACTGGAACAGTGGGGTAATGTCGCGAAAGATCACGCCCGGCTTGGGAAAGTCGATCACAGGGCGGATCAGGGATTTGATGTCGAAGGAGTCGAAGACCATCGTCGAGGTGTCCTGGCAGGCTGCAAACGACGCAGTATAACGGCGGCTGAACCGTTTCGCTCAGCCGCCATCGCCGAAATCAGCCGTCCAGCGAGCCGCCGGCCAGGGCGCAGAGCTGGATCGGGTCGAGGATATGGATTTCCTTGCCTTCAGCCGCAATCAGTTCGTTTTGCTGGAAGCGCGTGAACACCCGGGACACGGTTTCCACTGCCAGGCCCAGGTAATTGCCGATTTCGTTGCGCGACATGCTCAGGCGGAACTGGTTGGCCGAGAAACCCCGGGCGCGGAAACGGGCCGACAGGTTGACCAGGAACGTGGCGATGCGCTCGTCGGCGGTTTTCTTCGACAGCAGCAACATCATTTGCTGATCGTCGCGAATCTCGCGACTCATCACACGCATCAACTGACGGCGCAATTGCGGCAGTTGCAGCGCCAGTTCGTCGAGGCGTTCGAAAGGGATTTCACACACCGATGTGGTTTCCATGGCTTGCGCCGAGACCGGGTGTTTTTCGGTGTCCATGCCCGACAGGCCGACCAGTTCGCTCGGCAGGTGGAAGCCGGTGAGTTGTTCTTCGCCGCCATCGCTCAGGCTGAAGGTCTTGAGGGCACCAGACCGTACGGCATAAACAGAATCGAAGGTGTCGCCCTGGCGGAACAGGAATTCGCCCTTTTTCAGCGGGCGGCCACGTTTAACAATTTCGTCCAGCGCATCCATGTCTTCCAGATTCAAGGAAAGTGGCAAACAGAGAGGGGCCAGGCTGCAATCCTTGCAATGGGCCTGACTATGAGCGCGCAGCTTTACTGGCTCGGACATTTCTTCAATCCTTGTGGGAAAAAACACACATAAGCCGTAAGGGTAACCCACGGGAGGACATTCAGGCACGCGGCGATTTTGTCGCAGGGTCGTAAAGTCAGCGTTTCGCTGACCGGCCAGTGAGGTGATCGCTAGATCACCCGTGAAAACCGCTGGCGATTGTGCTGTTCCAGGTACGCGTCGAACACCATGCACACCGAGCGCACCAGCAATCGTCCGGCGGGCAATACGGTGATCCGTTGGTTATCCAGTTCGATCAGGCCATCTTCAGCCATTCCCTGCAACTGCGGCCAAAGTTCGCCGAAGTAACCCTGAAAGTCGATGTTGAAGGCGTGTTCGATCGCGGCAAACTCCAGGCTGAACGTGCAGATCAGTTGCTGGATGACCGCACGTCGCAGACGGTCATCGGCGTTGCACAGCAGGCCCCGGCTGGTGGCCAGCTGAGAGCTGGCCAGCGTGTTCTGGTACTGATTCAGGTCGCTGTTGTTCTGGCAATACAGATCGCCGATCTGGCTGATGGCTGACACGCCCAGGCCAATCAGGTCGCAATGACCGTGGGTGGTGTAGCCCTGGAAGTTGCGTTGCAGGGTCGATTCTTCCTGAGCAATCGCCAGTTCATCGTCGGGCAGCGCGAAGTGGTCCATGCCAATGTAGCGGTAGCCGGCCTTGGTCAACTGCTCGATGGTGCCCTGGAGCATTTCCAGTTTTTGCGCCGGTGTCGGCAGTTCGTCGCTGTTGATGCGCCGTTGCGACATGAAGCGTTCCGGCAGGTGCGCGTAGTTGAACACCGAGAGGCGGTCCGGTTGCAGGTTGATCACTTCATCAACCGTGCGGGCGAAACTCTCGGGTGTTTGCCTCGGCAAGCCATAGATCAGGTCAATGTTGATCGAGCGAAACTGCAGCGTGCGGGCAGCGTCGATCACCGCGCGGGTTTCTTCCAGGCTTTGCAGGCGATTGACTGCTCGTTGCACTGCCGGATCGAGGTCTTGCAGGCCGATACTGACCCGGTTGAAACCCAGTTCACGGAGCAGGCCCATGGTCGACCAGTCAGCTTCGCGAGGGTCGATTTCGATGCCGTAGTCGCCGGAATCGTCGTCCAGCAAGTTGAAGTTCTTGCGTAACTGGGCCATCAACTGGCGCAGTTCATCGTGACTGAGAAAGGTCGGAGTACCGCCGCCAAAGTGCAGTTGCTCGACTTTCTGTGCAGGATCGAGGTGGCAGGCGATCAGCTGGATTTCCTGCTCAAGGCGCTGCAAATAGGGCTGGGCCCGGCCGCGGTCCTTGGTGATGACTTTATTGCAGGCGCAGTAGTAGCAAATGTTCGCGCAGAACGGCACGTGCACATACAGCGATAACGGGCGCAGGGCTTTACGGCTGTCACGCAAGGCGTGGAACAGGTCGAACGTGCCGATCTGACCGTCGAATTGCACCGCGGTCGGGTAGGAGGTGTAGCGCGGTCCCGCCAGGTCGTAACGGCGGATCAGGTCGGTGTCCCAACGAATGGCGTCGAGCATCATGCGGGCATTCCCCCGGATAGGCTGGCAATGTCAGCGAGTCTAGGGGGCGCGGCGCTGGGGCATCTTGATTTGCGTCAACGGTCAGGATTTGTGTTGTCGGTGCGGGCCTCTTCGCGAGCAAGCCCGCTCCCACATTGGAACGCGGTCAACTGTGGGAGCGGCGGTGCGACGATTCGACTTGCTCGCGAAGGCAGCACCGCCGATCTAATGGCCCATGAGCCAATGCTGATGCGGCCCGGGCAAGGTCCAGATGCCGAACAGGATCACCAGTAATCCGCCCGTCATCCGCACGCTACGTTTGCGCAACAGCGCCGTGACCCGCTCAGCCGCCAACCCCGTGGCGAGCAAGACCGGCCAGGTGCCGAGCCCGAACGCAAGCATCAAAAGTGCACTGTCGAGCGCATTGCCCTGGCTCGCCGACCACAGCAGGGTGCTGTAAACCAACCCGCACGGCAGCCAGCCCCAGAGCGCGCCCAGCAGCAGCGCGCGCGGGACGCTCGACACCGGCAGCAATTTGTTGGCCACGGGCTGGATGTGCCGCCACAGGCCGCGACCGAGGCTTTCGATGCGGGTCAGGCCGCTCCACCAACCGGCGAGGTACAGGCCCATGGCGACCAACAGCAAACCGGCGATGACGCGCATGAACATCGCCGCCGGGCTGTTGGCCACCGCCCACCCGGCCAGACCGATCAGCAGGCCGGCCGTTGCATAGCTGAGAATCCGCCCCAGGTTGTAGGCCAGCAGCAGTCGAAAACGCCGGCTGCGTTGCTCCTTGGGAATTGCCAGGGTCAAGGCGCCCATCAAGCCGCCGCACATGCCCAGGCAATGACCGCCGCCGAGCAGACCGAGGATCACCGCAGACACCAGCAGCGGTGCCAACTCAAGCATGGGGTGGCGCCTTGTCGTCCGGTTTGACCGGATGACCGCTGGCTTCGTCGACCGCGGCCTTGTGGTTCGGGTCCTGGTCGTCAAACAGGATGCTGTGGGCCGGGCCGTCGAGGTCGTCGTACTGACCGCTGTCGACTGCCCAGAAAAAGATGTAAATGGCGATGGCCACGATCAGCAGCGCGGCCGGGATCATCACGTAGAGAGCTGGCATCTTGACTCCATGCCCGCGCGGCTCAGGCCGGCAGCGGACGGGTTTCTGGCGTGGCGCTGACCGCAGGTGTGTTGGGCATGCGAGTCAGGCGCAGGGCGTTCAGCACCACGGTCAACGAACTGATGGACATGCCGACCGCGGCCCATACCGGAGTGATCCAGCCGAGGGCGGCGAACGGCAACATGAGGCCATTGTACAGCCCGGCCCACAGCAGGTTCTCGATGATTACTCGGCGGGTGCGCCGCGCCAGGCTGAAGGCTTGGACCAGTGCGTCGAGGCGGTTCGACAGCAATACCGCGTCAGCACTGGTTTTCGCCAGATCGGTGGCCGACCCCATCGCCACACTGATGTCGGCGGCGGCCAGCACGGGCACGTCGTTGACCCCGTCACCGAGCATCAACACCTTGCGGCCTTCCTTGTGCAGCTGTTGCAAGACCTGCAATTTATCGTCCGGACGCAAGCCGCCTCGGGCTTCATCGATGCCCAGTTCCGCAGCGACACTGACGACCATCGGCGAGCTGTCACCGGACAGCAGCAATGTTCGCCAGCCGCGGGCCTTGCAGGCGGCGAGCAGGGCAGGTGCGTCGGCACGCAGACGGTCGTCGAGAACAAACCATGCCAATGGCCCCTGGCTGTTACCGAGCAGCAACCATTGGCCAGCTTCATCCGGCATCGATGGTACGGCAGCGCCACTGAGTTCACAGACAAAACCCGGTTGGCCGATGCGCAGGCGTTGTTCACCGACCAACCCTTCAAGTCCTAGCCCCGGCGTGCTGTGGACTTCTTCGGCGGCCAGCGGTGCCCGGCCAAACGCCCGGGCGATCGGATGTTCGGAACGGTTTTCCAGTGCAGCGGCGAAGCTCAGGCATTGATCGCTGTTGAGCGCGCCGAGCGGGCGAATCGAGCGCAAGGCCAGGCGACCTTCCGTCAACGTGCCGGTCTTGTCGAAAATCACCGTGTCGATCTGATTGAGGCCTTCCAGCACATGGCCGCGAGTCAGCAGCAAACCGAGTTTGTGCAGGGTCCCGGTGGCGGCGGTGAGGGCGGTCGGCGTGGCCAGGGACAAGGCGCACGGGCACGTTGCAACGAGCATCGCCAGCACAATCCAGAAGGCCCGTGCCGAATCCAGTTCCCACCAGATCAGGCCGATGACGGCTGCGGCAATCAGCGACAGCAGCAGGAACCATTGCGCGGCGCGATCAGCAATTTCCGCCAGTCGCGGCTTTTCGGCCTGGGCGCGGTCCAGCAGGCGGACGATGGCGGACAGTCGGGTGTCTTGACCCAGCGCCAGGACTTCCACGGTCAATGCACCTTCGACATTCAGGGTGCCGGCGGTGACGGCATCACCCGGCGTGCGCGGTTGCGGCAGGTATTCGCCGGTGAGCAGGGATTCGTCGATGCTCGACTGGCCGTCGAGGATCTTGCCGTCAGCCGGGAGAATCGCGCCGGGATGCACCAGCACCTGATCGCCCACGCGCAGTTCGCTGAGCAGGATCCGCTCGCTCTGGCCGTCGGCACTCAGGCGCAAGCACGAGGCGGGCAGCAGGTTTACAAGCTGTGCGGTGGCGGCGGCGGTGCGTTCGCGGGCGCGACGTTCCAGATAACGCCCGGCCAGCAGGAACAGCGCGAACATGCCGACCGCATCGAAATACAGTTCACCAACGCCGGTGATCGAGGTCCAGATCCCGGCGATGTAGGCGCTGCCAATGGCCAGCGACACCGAGACGTCCATGGTCAGGTGGCGGGTGCGCAAGTCGCGCATGGCGCCTTTGAAGAAGGGCGCGCAGCTGTAGAACACGATCGGGGTGGTGAGGAACAGCGCGACCCAACGCAAGATGGTGTGCAGTTCGGGGCTGAGGTCGATGTTGAATTCCGGCCAGGTGGCCATGGTCGCCATCATCGCCTGGAACCACAGTAGCCCGGCCACGCCGAGTTGGCGCAGGGCCAGGCGGTTTTCGCTGGCCAGTTGTTCGCTGGCGCGGTCGGCCTGATAGGGGTGCGCGGCGTAACCGATATGGCGCAATTCGCTGAGAACCTGGCTCAGCGGCAGTTGCGCATCGGCCCAACGCACCTGCAGGCGATGGTTGGACAGGTTCAGGCGCGCTTCGGCCACCGCTGGCAAGCCGCGCAGGTGTTTCTCGATCAGCCAGCCGCAGGCGGCGCAACTGATGCCTTCCATCAACAAGGTGGTTTCGGCGAGTTCACCTTCATGGCGGACGAAGGGGGCTTGCACGTCGGCGCGGTCGTACAGCGCCAGTTCGTCCACCAACTGCACAGGCAGCGCTTCGGGGTTGGCCGATGACTCGCTGCGATGCTGGTAATAGGTTTCCAGTCCGCCGGCCACGATGGCTTCGGCCACGGCCTGGCAACCCGGGCAGCAGAACTCGCGGGTTTCACCGAGGACGGCAGCGGTGAAGCGGCTGCCGGCCGGGACGGGCAGGGCGCAGTGGTAGCAGGTCAGTTGGGTGGTCATCTAAGTGGCCATGAAAACAATATTGTAAAAACCGGGCCAGGTTCTGTGGCGAGGGGATTTATCGGAATGCCGCACCACCCCGTTCGGCTGCGAAGCAGTCGTGAAACCTGTTAGCAAAAATATGACTGGAAGAGTGCAGGGGGCTGCTTCGCAGCCCAACGGGGATAAATCCCCTCGCCACATTGCGACTTTATTTTTTCAGGTCTTCGGCGCCCTGCAGCGGTTCATCACCCAGCAGCAGATCCTTGTCATGGCTGACCTGTTCCTCTTCGAACATGCGCCAGGTCTTGTCATCCTGTACGCCCAGCAGCTCTACAAAACGGCGTCCGTCGACTTTGTCGTTCAACTGGCCAATGTAGCGGCCCTGTTCGGTTTCGCTGCGTGTCAGGGTGATCTTGCGATCCTTCTCCGGCTGAGTCGGCGAGATCAGGTTCAGCTCCAGGGTTTTCGGTTGGCTGTTGCCGCTCAGGCGCAGGTCGACTTCACCGGTCACGTCGTCCAGATGAACGCTGGCGCGCAGCAGCAGGGTCTGCGCCAGCAGCTCACGGTCGAGGGAGCGGTTGATGCCTTTGCCGGCCTCGTAATAGTTGTCGTTGACCAGGTTGTCCGGGTTGTTCACCGCGATCGTCACCATAGACAAGGTCAGGGTCACGGAGCACGCCAGGATGGCGATGATGATCCACGGCCAAAGGTGCTTGTACCAGGGACTTGCGGCATTTGCTGCGGGCATGATCACTTCTCTCAACGAACTTGTGGGCCGATGAACCGGCTCTTGGCTTCAACGTGGATGCTGTCGTCGTCGGCATCCTTGAGGATGAATTTCACCTCGTTGGTGCTAGACGGCAGTTTTTCCGGTGCGATGGACAATTCAACCGGCTGGCTGAAAATCTCCCCGGCGGCAACTTTGATTTCGCGCTTGCCTTGCAGCTTGAGGTCCGGCAGGCCAGCGGCTTCGAGCACGTAGGTGTGGTCGCGTTGGTCTTTGTTCATGATCTTCAGGCTGTAGACGTTTTCGATCCGGCCTTCGGCGTTCTCGCGGTACAGCACGCGGTCCTTGCTGACGTCGAATCCGACCAATGAGCGCATGAAGAACGCGCCCGCCAGCAATCCCATCATTGTCAGCAGCACCAGCGCATAGCCGATCAGGCGCGGGCGCAGTTTATGGGTTTTTTGCCCCGACAGGTTGTGCTCGGTGGTGTAGCTGATCAGGCCGCGCGGGTAATCCATCTTGTCCATGATGCTGTCGCAGGCATCGATGCAGGCCGCACAGCCGATGCATTCGATTTGCAGGCCGTCGCGGATGTCGATACCGGTCGGGCAGACCTGGACGCACATGGTGCAGTCGATGCAGTCACCCAGGCCCATGGCCTTGTAGTCGGCGCCTTTCTTGCGCGGGCCACGGCCTTCACCACGACGCGGGTCGTAGGAAACGATCAGGGTGTCTTTATCGAACATCACGCTCTGGAAGCGTGCGTACGGACACATGTAAATGCACACCTGCTCGCGCAACCAGCCGGCATTGCCGTAGGTGGCGAGGGTGAAAAAGCCGACCCAGAAATACGACCAGCCGTCGGCTTCGCCGGTGAAGAAGTCGATGGTCAGCTCGCGGATCGGCGAGAAGTAACCGACGAAGGTCATGCCGGTCACAAAGCCGATCAACAGCCACATCGTGTGTTTGCTGAATTTGCGTAGGAATTTGTTGGCGCTCATCGGCGCTTTGTCGAGCTTGATGCGCTGGTTGCGGTCGCCTTCGGTGACCTTCTCGCACCACATGAAAATCCAGGTCCAGACACTTTGCGGGCAGGTATAGCCGCACCAGACCCGCCCGGCGTACACGGTAATGAAGAACAGGCCGAAGGCGCTGACGATCAGGATTCCCGAGAGCAGGATGAAGTCCTGCGGCCAAAAGGTTGCACCAAAGATGAAGAATTTGCGTTCCGGCAGGTTCCACCAGACGGCCTGATGGCCGCCCCAGCTCAGCCAGACCGTGCCGAAATACAGCAGAAACAGCCCGGCACCGCCCATCATCCGCAGGTTGCGGAACAGACCGGTGAAGGCGCGGGTGTAGATTTTTTCTCGAGAGGCGTAAAGGTCGACGCTGTTGTTTGCGTTCTTGGCAGGCGGTGTGACGTCGTGTACCGGAATCTGATTGCTCATCATTGCATCCCACGGCAGTGGAAAAATGCCCCGGTCAGTACATGCCGACCGCGGTCAAAAAGAGGTGTTGCAGTGGCGCAATGATACGCCTGTAGCTCTAGCTCGAGGGTGCGACCTTTGGTCGCGTTGGGGAAAAATCACGAATGGTGTAGCAGATGTAACAAAACGTGATGCAGGTCAATTGACTTGTGAAGTATGGACGGTTTTTCGCATCCTGCCTTCTACACACTGTCCGGCTGTTTCGGCTTGCCTGAGGGTAAGCTGGTGATTCGATGGCTGTTGGGAATCTGGTGTTTTAATCTTTTTATTATTATCTTCCGCGGCGCTTATATAGCCGAGCTTGAAAGGGTTTGTAGGTGTGTTAGTTGCTGGTTTGAAACATGGTTAATTAATTGTCGGGTGCTGGATGTTTGTGTGAGTTTGAAGTTTTCTATATGTTTGCAGTCGGATAGCTTGTCTATCGCTAAATTAATAATATTATCGGAAATGGAATTCTATGAACGTATCAACTTCAAGTGGACTTTTGGCGTGCCTGGCCTTTGCGGTTATGACGCCTTTTACACATGCAACAGCAGTATCTCCAGATGACATGGTGTTTACCTCTGATCCGCAATATCCGTGGACTGAGAAAACCGATGCCGGTGAAGCCCAGACCGACTCGGAGCGGGATTCGCGTTCCAAGTGGCTGATTGAAACTCAATACAATGATATTGCCAATTTCAGGCAGAACTTTGGCGGCGCCGCGCGAGTGCCGGTGATGATCAATGGTGATATCACTGCCTATGGTCATGGTTGGCAGCGTTCAGTGGTCAAGCCGATTCTGGACAGCAAGTTGCTCGGTCAGTATGACTATGGGTTGGGTAATCACGACTATGAAAATAATATTGATGACTGTCTTTTTAACACTTGTGCCGCAGGGAGTGTTGAAGACTTTTTGGCTCGCTATACCGGTCAAGAGGGCAGGGCTGACAGTATTGATATTCAACTCGTGGAGGACGGCACCGTAAAGAAACGTGTTGATGGTAGTCTGGCTTATTCCAAGAACTTTGGAGATGTTCATTTGGTGCAGCTGAATAATGAGCCTACTTACTCGGTCAGTTTTACCGCTTATGACTGGCTTGTGCCGAAGGGCTATTACCTGACGGACGCACTTGATTGGTTGGAAAAGGATTTGAAGGGCGCACGTGAAAAAGGCCAGATCATAATCCTGAATATGCATAAACCCAGGTGGGGTGGCAGTGACGAGCAATTGAGTCGCTTCAGAAAGATGATCAAGGATTACAAGGTGACCGCGGTGTTTGCCGGGCACTACCACTGGTTTCATGGCCAATACACAAGCGCCTCCAGCGAGTTTGGCGACGTGCCAGTGTTTCTGAGCGGGGCGGCTTCGCAGCAAACGTACCTGATTGCGAGCTTCACCAAGGAAAGGGACAAGTTGATGGTCTACCGCGTGACGGGCAACAACTGGCCTAGCCGAAAGCTTGAGGCAACTATTCCGGTCAAGCGTTAAGTCGAACCGGTCGTGAAATGAAAACGGCCCCGTCAATTCTCATTGGCGGGGCCGTTTAGTGTTGCAGTCAGGCGTTTGCCTTACTGGGCGTCCGCCACTGGCGCTTTCTCACCGTGAGAGAGGCTGTAGACGTAAGCGGCCAGCAGGTGAACCTTGTCGTTGCCTTGCAGCTGTTCTTGCGCAGGCATCTGGCCCTGACGGCCGTATCGGATGGTCTGCTGCAGTTGAGCGAAGCTCGAACCGTAGATGAACGCGCCCGGGTGGGTCAGGTCAGGTGCGCCCATGGCTGGCGTACCTTTGCCTTCCGGACCGTGGCACGCCACGCAGTTGGCAGCGAACAGTTTCTGCCCGGCAACCGGGTCAGCCTTGGCGCCTTCCGGCAACTTGCGGCCATCGAGGCTGGTCAGTACGAACGCAGCAACGTTCGCAACGCCTTGCTCGCCGATCACTTCAGCCCAGGCCGGCATGACCGCGTGACGACCGCCCATGATGGTGGTCTTGATGGTTTGCGCTTCGCCGCCCCAGCGCCAGTCGGCGTCGGTCAGGTTAGGGAAACCGTAGGCGCCCTTGGCATCGGAACCGTGGCAGACCGAGCAGTTGGAGGCGAACAGGCGGCCACCCATCTTCAGGGCTTGCGGGTCCTTGGCGACTTCCTCAATCGGCATGGAAGCGAACTTGGCGAAGATCGGGCCGAACTTGGCGTCCGACTTGGCCATTTCCTTTTCCCACTCGTGAACGCCGGTCCAGCCGCTCTGGCCGTTGGCGAACGCGGTCTGCTTCTCGTTATCGAGGTAGTTGTACCCCGGCAGCAGGCCTTTCCAGTTACCCAGGCCCGGGTACAGTACCAGGTAGCCCAGGGCGAAGATGATGGTGCCCACGAACAGCATGAACCACCATTTTGGCAGTGGGTTGTCATACTCCTCGATCCCGTCGAAGGAGTGGCCAACCGTTTCTTCGGTGGCTTCGCTGCGCTGGCCCTTGCGGGTGGACAGCAGCAGCCAGGTCAGGGCGAAGATCGTGCCGAGACTGAGGACTGTGACGTACAGACTCCAGAACGTAGTCATTCTTTGTTACTCCTAGAAGCTTGCTCGACGTGCTTGATGGCTTCGGGATCATCCGCGAAAGGCAGCAAGGTCGCGTCTTCAAACTCCGACTTGCGCTTGGGGCTGAATACCCACAACGCCAGACCGATGAAGGCCACCATCACAACAACGGTGCCCAGGCCACGAATCATCCCGATATCCATCTAAATCACCGTTTGCTTTTGATGATGGTGCCCAGGCCTTGCAGATAGGCCACCAGCGCGTCCATTTCGGTTTTGCCCTTCACAGCATCCTTGGCGCCGGCGATGTCTTCGTCGGTGTAAGGGACGCCGAGCGTGCGCAAGACTTCCATTTTCTTGGCGGTGTCTTTGCCGTCGAGCTTGTTTTCCACGAGGAACGGGTAGGCCGGCATTTTCGACTCAGGCACGACGTTGCGCGGGTTGTACAAATGCGCACGCTGCCAGTCATCGGAGTAACGACCGCCAACACGGGCCAGGTCCGGACCGGTACGCTTGGAACCCCACAGGAACGGGTGGTCCCAGACGCTTTCACCGGCGACCGAGTAGTGGCCGTAACGTTCGGTTTCGGCACGGAACGGGCGGATCATCTGCGAGTGGCAGCCGACACAACCGTTGGCGATGTAGATGTCGCGGCCTTCCAGTTCAAGGGCGGTGCGAGGCTTCATGCCTTCGACCGGCTTGTTGGTGACGTCCTGGAAAAACAGCGGAACGATCTGGGTCAGGCCGCCGATGCTGACGGCGATAACCATGAAGAAGGCCAGCAGGCCAATATTCTTCTCGACTGCTTCATGCTTCATCAGTGAGCTCCAACTACAGCAATCTGTTCAGCAGCTTTGGCTTCAGCCGGGTTCGAGGCACGTACGGTACGCCATACGTTGTAGGCCATGAACAGCATGCCGCTGGCGAAGAACGCACCGCCCAGGGCGCGAACGATGAAACCAGGATGGCTGGCTTGCAGCGCTTCGACGAACGAATAGGTGAGGGTGCCGTCGTCGTTGATTGCACGCCACATCAGACCCTGGGTGATGCCGTTGACCCACATCGAAGCGATGTACAGAACGGTACCGATGGTCGCGAGCCAGAAGTGCGTGTTGATCAGGCCGATGCTGTGCATCTGCGCACGACCGAACAGTTTCGGGATCATGTGGTAGATGGCGCCGATCGAGATCATCGCTACCCAGCCCAAGGCACCGGCGTGTACGTGGCCGATGGTCCAGTCGGTGTAGTGAGACAGCGAGTTGACGGTCTTGATGGCCATCATCGGGCCTTCGAAGGTCGACATGCCGTAGAAGGCCAGCGACACAACGAGGAAGCGCAGGATCGGGTCGGTGCGCAGCTTATGCCAGGCGCCCGACAGGGTCATCATGCCGTTGATCATGCCGCCCCAGCTGGGTGCCAGCAGGATGATCGACATTGCCATGCCCAGGGACTGAGCCCAGTCCGGCAGCGCGGTGTAGTGCAGGTGGTGCGGACCGGCCCAGATGTACAGGGTGATCAGCGCCCAGAAGTGCACGATCGACAGACGATAGGAGTAGATCGGACGCTCGGCCTGCTTCGGAACGAAGTAGTACATCATCCCCAGGAAGCCGGTGGTCAGGAAGAAACCCACCGCGTTGTGGCCGTACCACCACTGGATCATCGCATCAGTCGCACCGGCGTAGGCCGAGTAGGACTTGAAGAAACTGACCGGCAGGGAAGCGTGGTTGACGATGTGCAGCATCGCCGTCACAACGATGAAGGCACCGTAGAACCAGTTACCCACATAGATGTGCTTGGTTTTGCGCTTGGTGATGGTGCCGAAGAACACCAGACCGTAAGTAACCCAGACGATGGCCAGCAGAATAGCCAGGGGCCATTCCAGTTCCGCGTATTCCTTGGTCGTGGTGTAACCCAGCGGCAAGGTAACGATCGCGCCGACGATCACCGCTTGCCAACCCCAGAAGGTGAAGGCGGCGAGGCTGTCGGAAATCAGTCGCGTTTGGCAGGTTCGCTGCACGACGTAATAAGAAGTGGCAAACAGTGCACAACCACCGAAGGCGAAAATCACCAGGTTGGTGTGCAACGGGCGTAAGCGTCCAAAAGTCGTCCACGGCAGACCGAAGTTCAATTCCGGCCATACAAGCTGTGAGGCGATGAAGACACCAAGCCCCATGCCAAGGATCCCCCAGACCACCGTCATGATGGCGAACTGGCGGACTACCTTATAGTTATAAGCAGTCGGACTGATTGCTGTGCTCATTCTAAGGTTCCACGGTTTGGGTGTTTTATTAGGAGTAAAAATCGGCCGCAAGTATGGAGAAAGCGGGGGGTCATTGCAACGCGCCATGACCTGGGTCAATGCTTTCAAAAGCTGATTCTGCGGCCTTTCCATGCGCCGCGTAAGGACAAAATTGCCCAAGGGCAAAATGTCGCAGCAGACGAAAATGGTGAGGGGGTCAGGTCGGATGTAACGGGGTGTGTTCAAACACAACGATCGGGTGACAGATGGCAATTGGCACGACAGCCGGTATCTACCAGCCTTTGCGGCCTGTCATCGAGCAGATTCGTCGAACACATCGGGTCGGGTCGACCTGGAACCGGCTCATGCCAGTCCGCATCGGGGGAAGCTTAGACCCGAATCTGATGAACCGAAAGGAGGACAAACGGAGGGGTGCGACACTTGGTCGCAAAGGGGCAGGGAACTGCCGCATCCGGGAGAATGCGGCAGCAGAGCGGTCGAGATTTATTCGTGTTTGCCTTCAGCCTGCAAACGCTCTGTATTCAGGCCGTGTGACAGGCTGTACACATAAGCGGCCAGCAATTGCACCTTATCGTTGCCGAGCATTTCGTTCTGCGCCGGCATATGGCCCTGGCGGCCATGACGAATAGTCTGTTGCAGCTGCGCCAGGCTTGTGCCGTAGATAAAACCGGCCGGTTGCGTCAGATTCGGCGCGCCCATGGCTTCAGTCCCATGGCCGTTTGCCCCATGACAGGCTACGCACATCGTGCTGAACGCTTGCTGTCCGGCGTGCAGGTCGGCACCGCTGTCGTCAGGCACCGGCAGACCGGCCAGGTCATGGCGCACATAAGCCGCGACGTTCTTCACGCCGGCATCACCCAGGATTTCACCCCAGGCCGGCATTGCGGCCATGCGACCACCCATGATCGTGGTTTTGATCGTGTCGGCGTTGCCTCCCCAGCGCCAGCTGGTGTCCGCCAGGTTCGGAAAGCCAAAGGCGCCCTTGGCATCCGAGCCGTGGCAGACCGCGCAATTGGAGGCAAACAGGCGACCGCCCATTTTCAACGCTAGCGGGTCCGTGGCCACTTCTTCCACGGGCATCGCCGCGAATTTGGCGAAGATCGGCCCGAACTTCGCATCGGCCTTGTTCATCTCCTTTTCCCACTCGTGGACGCCGGTCCAGCCGTCCTCGTAACCCGGCAGGATGCCTTTCCAGTTGCCCAGGCCCGGGTAAAGCACCAGATAGCCCACGGCGAACACCAGCGTGCCGGCGAACAGCATGAACCACCACTGCGGCAGCGGGTTGTCGTACTCCTCGATGCCGTCGAAGCTGTGGCCCATGGTCTGGTCGACGCTGCCCTTGGTTTCGCCCTTGCGGGTGCCGATCAGCAGCCAGGTCAGGCCGATCAGGCTGCCGATGGTCAGTACGCAGATCCACGTACTCCAGAAGGTGGTCATGGCCGGGTACTCCTTGTTTCAGGTTCTTGGGTGGCGTCATCGGGCAGCGGTTCATCGGCGAACGGCAGCAAACGCGCTTCGGCGAATTGCGAATTACGCTTGCTGTTGAACACCCACAGCGTCAGGCCGACGAAGGCCACGAACACCACGACCGTGCCCAGGCCGCGGATCATTCCACTGCTCATTACGCTTACGATTTCAAAGGGCATGGACATGGCTCACCTCTTGCTCTTGATGGATGTGCCGAGCACTTGCAGGTAAGCGACCAGCGCGTCCATTTCGGTCTTGCCCTTGAGCGAAGCCACTGAGCCGGCGATGTCGTCATCGGTATACGGCACGCCGAGGGTGCGCATCGCCTTGATCTTGGTTTCGGTGTGGCTGCTGTCGAGTTGATTGGCCACCAGCCACGGATAGCCGGGCATTTTCGATTCCGGCACCACGTTGCGCGGGTTGTACAAGTGCGCGCGGTGCCAGTCTTCGGAGTAGCGACCGCCGACCCGGGCCAGGTCCGGACCGGTACGTTTCGAGCCCCACAGGAACGGGTGATCCCAGACGCTTTCACCGGCCACCGAGTAGTGGCCGTAGCGTTCGGTCTCGGCGCGGAACGGACGGATCATCTGCGAATGGCAACCGACGCAGCCTTCGCGGATGTAGATGTCGCGACCTTCCAGTTGCAGCGCGGTGTAGGGCTTCATGCCTTCCACCGGTTTATTGGTCACGTCCTGGAAGAACAGCGGGACGATCTGGGTCAGACCGCCGATGCTCACGGCCAACACCATCAGCAACATCAGCAGGCCGACGTTTTTCTCGATTGTTTCGTGTTTCATGGCGGCCTCCTCAGGCGATCTGCGCGGCAGCGGCGGCTTCGGCAGGCTGCGAGGCCCGCACGGTGCGCCAGGTGTTGTAGGCCATCAGCAACATGCCGCTGAAGAAGATCGCACCACCTACCAGGCGCACGACGAAGCCTGGGTGGCTGGCCACCAGGGTTTCGACGAAGGAGTAGGTCAGCGTGCCGTCTTCATTGACAGCGCGCCACATGAGGCCCTGGGCGATGCCGTTGACCCACATCGAAGCGATGTACAGCACGGTGCCGATGGTGGCGAGCCAGAAGTGCGCGTTGATCAGCCCGATGCTGTGCATCTGCGTGCGACCGAAGATTTTCGGGATCATGTGGTACAGCGCGCCGATGGAGATCATCGCGACCCAACCGAGGGCGCCGGCGTGAACGTGGCCGATGGTCCAGTCGGTGTAGTGGGAGAGGGCGTTGACCGTCTTGATGGCCATCATCGGCCCTTCGAAGGTCGACATGCCGTAGAACGCCAGCGAGACCACGAGGAAGCGCAGGATCGGGTCGCTGCGCAACTTATGCCAGGCGCCCGAGAGCGTCATCATCCCGTTGATCATCCCGCCCCAGCTCGGCGCCAGCAGGATCAGCGACATCACCATGCCCAGCGACTGTGCCCAGTCCGGCAGCGCGGTGTAGTGCAAATGGTGCGGGCCGGCCCAGATGTACAGAGTGATCAGCGCCCAGAAGTGCACGATCGACAAGCGATAGGAATACACCGGACGCTCGGCCTGTTTCGGCACGAAGTAGTACATCATCCCGAGGAAACCGGCGGTGAGGAAAAAGCCTACGGCGTTGTGGCCGTACCACCACTGAACCATGGCATCGGTCGCACCGGCGTACACCGAGTAGGACTTGGTGAAACTCACCGGCAGTTCAAGGTTGTTGACGATGTGCAGAATCGCCACGGTGATGATGAACGCACCGAAGAACCAGTTGCCGACGTAGATGTGCTTGGTCTTGCGCTTGGCCAGCGTGCCGAAGAACACCACGGCGTAGGCGACCCAGACGATGGTGATCAGGATGTCGATCGGCCATTCCAGTTCGGCGTATTCCTTGGAACTGGTGTAACCCAGCGGCAGGCTGATAGCGGCCAGCAGAATCACGACTTGCCAGCCCCAGAAGCAGAACGCGGCGATTTTCGGCGCAAACAGTCGGGTCTGGCAGGTGCGTTGTACCGAATAGAACGAACTGGCGAACAGGGCGCAACCGCCAAAGGCGAAGATTACTGCGTTGGTGTGCAACGGGCGCAGGCGTCCGAAGCTGGTCCACGGCAGATTGAAGTTGAGTTCAGGCCAGACCAATTGAGCCGCGAGAAAAACCCCGAGCCCCATACCGACGATGCCCCACACCACCGTCATAATGGCGAATTGGCGGACCACCTTGTAGTTGTAGGCGGTACTGATAGAAGTGTTCATGGTTCCCCATCCACGGTTCAGCCGAAGTGAAGGCCTGCCTTTGCGAGTAAGCCGCACGGCAGACGCTCCCTTCGCCTGGAGTTATAGGCAGACTAAAAGCGAGGCAAGCATGGACAAAGAGCACAAGGCCAGTATTGACGGGGATCAATGGGCGCGGTGTGTGCGGGAGCATGGATGGTTGTGGAATGCGGCCACGACGCCGGCATCGGCGACGCTGATTCTCGCTCACGGTGCCGGTGCGCCAATGGACAGTGGCTGGATGAGCGACATGGCTGGGCGCCTTGCTGCATCTGGGATCAATGTGCTGCGCTTCGAGTTTCCCTACATGGCGCAACGGCGTGTTGATGGCGGTAAACGCCCACCCAATCCGGCCCCCAAATTGCTGGAATGCTGGCGTGAGGTCTATGCCCTGGTGCGACGCCATGTCGCTGGTCGTCTGGCCATTGGTGGCAAATCCATGGGCGGGCGGATGGCGAGTTTGTTGGCGGATGAACTAGAGGCCGATGCGTTGGTATGCCTCGGATATCCGTTTTATGCGGTGGGGAAACCGGAGAAGCCTCGGGTTGAGCATTTGGCCGGGCTCAAGACACCGACGCTGATTGTTCAGGGCGAGCGGGATGCATTGGGCAATCGCGAGGCCGTCGAGGCTTACACGTTGGCACCGAGTATCGAGGTGTTCTGGCTGGCGGCGGGGGATCATGATTTGAAGCCGTTGAAGGCTTCGGGGTTTACCCATGAGCAGCATTTGGCGGCTGCGGCGAACAAGGTGGCTGAGTTTCTTCTCTGATATTTGTGGTGCCTGGAAGGGCCTCTTCGCGGGCAAGCCCGCTCCCACAGGGTTTGGAACACCACCAATCACTGTGGGAGCGGGCTTGCCCGCGAAGAGGCCCTTCCAGGCGCCATCATTTTCAGATTGGCAATAAAAAACCCGGAAGCTTTCGCCGTCCGGGTTCTTCGTTTCCAGCATCAATCAGCGGTTAAACCGCTCCACCAACGAATACTGGGTATTCGCCGTCTTCGTCAGCTCTTCACTCAACAACGCCGAGTGTTGCGCCTGTTCCGAAGTCTGATCAGCCAGGTGCGAGATGTTGCTGATGTTACGGCTGATTTCTTCGGCCACTGCACTTTGCTCTTCGGTCGCCGCAGCGATCTGGGTGGTCATGTCGGTGATGTTGGCCACCGCTTCGCTGATCCCCACCAGTGCCTGATCCGCTTCCAGTACCCGCGCCACACCTTCTTCAGCCTGGCGATGACCAGCCTCCATGGTTTGCACCGCGGTGCTGGCGGTTTGCTGGAGCTTGGCGATCAGGGCGTGGATCTGCCCGGTGGATTCACTGGTGCGTTGCGCCAGTTGACGGACTTCGTCGGCAACTACCGCAAAGCCACGACCCATTTCGCCGGCACGGGCCGCTTCGATGGCGGCGTTCAAAGCCAGCAGGTTGGTCTGGTCGGCGATGCCTTTGATCACATCGACCACACCACCGATTTCGTCGCTGTCCTTGGCCAGTTGAGTCACGGTCAGTCCGGTTTCACCCACCACCACCGACAGGCGCTGGATGGCTTCGCGGGTTTCCCCGGCGATGTCGCGACCGCGACCGGTCAGGCGATTGGCTTCCTGAGTCGCGTCGGCCGTGCGCTGCACGTGGCTGGCGACTTCCTGCGTGGTGGCGGCCATCTGATTGACAGCGGTGGCCACTTGCTCGGTTTCGACACGCTGACGTTCCAGGCCGGTGGAGCTGCTGTGAGCCAGGGTGTCGGACTGTTTCGCTTGGTCGCTCAGATGCTCGGCGGTGTCCTGCAGGCGGGTCAGGCAGGTTTTCAGGCGGGCTTCCTGGCTGAGGATCGACATCTCCAGGCGCGCCTGGGCACCGCGGCTGTCGGTGTACATTTGCGCGATCAGCGGGTCGGAGGTCGTTTGCCCCGCCAGGTGCAGCAGACGCTTGAGACCGCGCTGTTGCCAGCTCAACCCCAACAGACCCAATGGCACCGACAGGCCGGCGGCCAGCGCAAAACCCCATTGGGAATTGAGCGAGGCACCGATCATGAAGCTCAGCTGGCTGACCAGAATGAACGGCAGCCAGTCCTGCAGCACCGGCAGCCATTTGTCCGTTGAAGGAATCGCCGACTTGCCCTGATTGATGCGTTGGTAGAGCGCTTCGGCACGGCGGATCTGCTCGGCGGTGGGCTTGACCCGCACCGATTCATAACCGACCACCTGATTGCCTTCGAAAACCGGCGTGACATAGGCGTTAACCCAGTAGTGATCACCGGTCTTGCAGCGATTCTTGACAATGCCCATCCATGGCAAGCCTTGTTTCAGTGTGCCCCACATGTGCGCGAACACAGCGGCCGGGACGTCAGGGTGACGGACCAGGTTATGCGGAGCACGGATCAGCTCTTCACGAGAAAACCCACTGATCTCGACGAAAGCGTCGTTGCAGTAGGTGATCACGCCCTTGGCATCGGTGGTGGAAATCAACCGTTGCTGAGCCGGGAAGGTCCGTTCGCGTTGTGTAATAGGCTGGTTGTTACGCATGGCTTTTTCAATCCGCAAGGCTTTGACGGGTTGTCGGCATCGTCAGCCATTTATTGAGATTATTTTTCAGTAATCAGTGGCGCGTCGCAAAACGACCCTTGCGTCAGCCGGCAAGCATCGGATAGGTGAACAGTCCGAAATGCAGCAGGTTCAGGCCGAAATGGGTGGCGATGGCCGCACCCAAGCCACCAAAACGGTAGGCCAGACCATAGCCGACACCTGCCAGGCTCGCCAGCAACACCCATTGCCAGCCGGAGCCCACATGCACCAGGCCGAACAGCAGCGTGGCGAGGAGCAGGGCGAGGTTTTCACCATGGGGCAGGTTTTTGAAGCACCGGGTCAGACCGCCCTGGATGTAGCCGCGAAAGAGTGCTTCCTCGACCAAGGTCACCAGCAGCAGATTGTTCAATAGCCACAACCAGGCTTGATCGGGCCACTTCGGTGCCCAACTGATCACGCCCAGCAACAGCGCGCCACCCAAGGCCAGCACGGCACTCAACGTCAGCGCCAGCGCGGTGGCATAGATGGAAGCGCGCAGCGGATGTCGGCCGACAATCCACGGGCAGGCCAGCAAAAGCCAGAATCCGATCAGCGGTTTGTCCTGATTCAGGTACATGAAAAACGGCGCGGCATCGTCGGTGAATCGTTGAGAGGCGAAACCACGACCGTTGTAGAAACCGGGAAGCCAGTGCATCGCCAGTGCCAGGACCAGGACGAAGAACACTCCATGACCGAGGTAGCGCGCGATGGGGAGCTTTTGCTGACGGACGGCGAAGCCTGTGAACAGCAACAATGCGAAGGAGATTACGGCCAGCCAGCCGAGGTGACCGTAAATCAGTGCCAGACCATAGCCGAGGGAGAGGAGGGCCAGGTAGTTCCATGGCAGGGCGATCATTTGAAGTCCTTGTGTCGGGATTCTGCGGGTTGCCCCGGTCAATGTGGGAGCGGGCTTGCTCGCGAAAGCGGTGTAACAGTCGACGATGATGCTAAATGTTATGGCCTCTTCGCGAGCAAGCCCGCTCCCACATTTGATCGGTGTTGTTCATATTTTTTGAGGCGCGATTATAAGGACGAACGCAACTCAAACAAAAACACCGCCCGAAGGCGGTGTCTGTGTCAGCAGGCTGTTACGAGGCAATCAACTGCCGCAACACGTAATGCAAAATCCCCCCCGATTTGAAGTACTCCACCTCATTCAAGGTATCGATCCGGCACAACACCTCGACCTTCTCGTGGCTGCCGTCTTCACGGGTGATCACCAGCGTCAGGTTCATCCGCGGCGTCAGTTCGACGCCAGTCAAACCGAGAATATCCAGTGTCTCCTTGCCGGTCAGGTTCAGGCTCTTGCGGTTTTGATCCAGCTTGAACTGCAACGGCAACACGCCCATGCCCACCAGATTGGAGCGGTGAATCCGTTCGAAACTTTCCGCAATGACCGCTTTGACCCCCAATAGATTGGTGCCCTTGGCCGCCCAATCGCGACTCGAACCGGTGCCGTATTCTTGCCCGGCTATCACCACCAGCGGCGTGCCCGAGGCTTGATAACGCATCGCCGCATCGTAGATCGGCATCCTCTCCCCGGTGGGAATGTAGATCGTATTGCCGCCTTCTTCGCCGCCGAGCATCTCGTTACGGATGCGGATGTTGGCAAAGGTGCCGCGCATCATCACTTCGTGGTTGCCGCGTCGCGAGCCGTAGGAGTTGAAGTCCCGTGGTTCTACGCCTTTGTCGCGCAAGTAATGGCCTGCCGGGCTGTCTGCCTTGATGTTGCCGGCGGGAGAGATGTGGTCGGTGGTCACCGAATCACCCAGCAGCGCGAGGATTCTGGCACCGGCGACGTCCTTGACCACCGGCGGCGGCCCGCCGATGTCGTCGAAGAACGGTGGATGCTGGATGTAAGTTGAATCGTCCTGCCAGACATAGGTCGCCGCTTGCGGCACTTCGATTGCCTGCCATTGCTCATCGCCGGCAAACACCTCGGCGTACTCCTTGTGGAACATTGCAGTGTTGACCTGGTTCACCGCGTCGGCGATCTCTTTGGTGCTTGGCCAGATGTCCCGCAGGTACACCAGATTGCCCTCTTTGTCGGTCCCCAAAGGCTCGCTGCTGATGTCGATGCGCACCGTCCCGGCCAGCGCATAGGCGACGACCAGCGGTGGGGAGGCCAGCCAGTTGGTTTTCACCAGCGGATGCACGCGGCCTTCGAAGTTGCGGTTGCCCGACAGCACCGAGGCGACGGTCAGGTCGGCGGCCTGAATGGCTTTTTCGATCGGCTCCGACAATGGCCCGGAGTTGCCGATGCAGGTGGTGCAGCCGTAGCCGACCAGGGCAAAACCCAGTTCATCAAGGTAGTGAGTCAGGCCGGCAGCCTTGTAGTAGTCAGTGACCACTTTCGAGCCTGGGGCCAGCGAGCTCTTGACCCACGGTTTGCGCTTGAGGCCTTTTTCCACGGCTTTCTTCGCCACCAGGCCGGCGGCCATCATCACGCTCGGGTTGGAGGTGTTGGTACAGGAGGTAATCGCCGCGATCACTACCGCGCCGTTTTTCAATCGATAGGTCTGACCTTCGTATTCGTAGTCGGCTTCTCCGGCCAGGTCGGCATTGCCCACCGCGACGCCACCGCCGCCTTCACTTTCGAGGCGGCCGATTTCCTTGCTGGTGGGTTTGAATTGCAGGTCGACGAAGTCACTGAATGCTTGCGCGACATGCGGCAGCGATACCCGGTCTTGTGGGCGTTTCGGCCCGGCAAGGCTGGCTTCGACGCGGCTCATGTCCAGCGCCAGCGTGTCGGTGAACTCCGGTTCCTGGCCCGGCAGGCGCCACAGGCCCTGGACTTTGCTGTAGGCCTCGACCAGTTTCACGGTTTCGCTGGTGCGACCGGATAAACGCAGGTATTCCAGGGTGATGTCATCCACCGGGAAAAAGCCGCAGGTGGCACCGTATTCCGGGGCCATGTTGGCGATGGTCGCGCGGTCGGCCAGCGGCAGGTCGGCGAGGCCGTCACCGTAGAATTCGACGAATTTGCCGACCACGCCTTTCTTGCGCAGCATCTGGGTGACGGTCAGCACCAGGTCGGTGGCGGTGATGCCTTCCTTGAGTTTGCCGGTGAGTTTGAAGCCGATCACTTCCGGGATCAGCATCGACACCGGTTGGCCGAGCATCGCCGCTTCCGCTTCAATCCCGCCGACGCCCCAGCCGAGCACGCCGAGGCCATTGATCATGGTGGTGTGGGAGTCGGTACCGACCAGCGTGTCGGGGAAGGCGTAGGTGCGGCCGTCCTCGTCCTTGGTCCAGACCGTGCGCCCCAGGTATTCCAGGTTCACCTGGTGGCAGATCCCGGTGCCCGGCGGCACCACGCTGAAATTGTTGAAGGCGCTTTGGCCCCAGCGCAGGAACGCATAACGTTCGCCATTGCGCTGCATTTCGATGTCGACGTTTTGTTCGAAGGCGCTGGCGCTGGCGAATTTATCGACCATCACCGAGTGGTCGATCACCAGATCCACGGGGGAGAGCGGATTGATACGCTGCGGGTCGCCGCCGGCCTTGGCCATCGCGGCGCGCATGGCGGCCAGGTCGACCACGGCAGGAACACCGGTAAAGTCCTGCATCAATACCCGCGCGGGACGGTATTGAATTTCGCGGTCGGAGCGACGTTCCTTGAGCCAGGCGGCAATCGCCTTGAGGTCGGCGCCGGTGACGGTTTTTTCATCTTCCCAGCGCAGCAGGTTTTCCAGCAGCACTTTCAACGACATGGGCAGCTTGTCCAGGTCGCCCAGGCTTTTGGCAGCATCCGGCAAGCTGAAATAGTGATAGGTCTTGTCGTCGACTTGTAAGGTTTTAAGGGTTTTCAGGCTATCGAGGGACGGCATTGAAATGACTCCTTTGGGTCCGCACGGCTACGGACTGACGGGACAGACAGAGCCTTTAACCTAGCCCTGTTCCTGCGCTAAAGCTAATAACTGGACTCTATGAATAAGTCCAAGGTTCCGAACTCGGCTATCATGCGCCGGTTTTCGTGACAGGCTTTGCTTCAACGCAAGTCTGGGCATCGCGCAGTGGCTGAATTTCTCGCCATCTGCCCAGGAGTAAGAATGAACACCCTCTTTATGCATTGCCGGCCGGGCTTCGAAGGCGAAGTCTGTTCCGAGATTTCCGAACACGCCGCGCGGCTGAACGTGGCCGGTTATGCCAAGGCCAAGACCGCCAGCGCCTGCGCCGAATTCATCTGCACCGAAGAAGACGGCGCCGAGCGCCTGATGCGTGGCCAGCGTTTCGCCGATCTGATCTTCCCGCGCCAGTGGGCTCGCGGGATCTTCATCGATCTGCCGGAAACCGACCGCATCAGCGTGATCCTCGCGCACATGGCGGACTTCCCGCTGTGCGGCAGCCTGTGGCTGGAAATGGTCGACACCAATGATGGCAAGGAGCTGTCGAACTTCTGCAAGAAGTTCGAAGGCCACCTGCGCAAGGCGCTGATGGCCGCTGGCAAACTGGTTGAAGACGCCCACAAACCGCGCCTGCTGCTGACCTTCAAAAGTGGCCGAGAAGTGTTCATGGGCCTGGCCGAGTCGAACAACTCGGCGATGTGGCCGATGGGCATTCCGCGGCTGAAGTTTCCACGTGAAGCGCCGAGCCGTTCGACGCTGAAGCTGGAAGAGGCGTGGCACCATTTCATCCCGCGCGATCAATGGGACGAGCGCCTGCACAGCGACATGACCGGCGTCGACCTTGGCGCCGCTCCTGGCGGCTGGACCTGGCAACTGGTCAATCGCGGCATGCTGGTGACCGCGATCGACAACGGCCCGATGGCCGAAAGCCTGATGGACACTGGTTTAGTGCAACACTTGATGGCCGACGGTTTCACCTTCAAGCCCAAGCAACCGGTGGACTGGATGGTCTGCGACATCGTCGAGAAACCGGCGCGCAACGCCGCGATGCTGGAAGAATGGATTGGCGAGGGGCATTGCCGCGAAGCGGTGGTCAACCTCAAGCTGCCGATGAAACAGCGTTACGCCGAAGTGAAGCGCTTGCTGGAGCGCATTGCTGACGGGTTCAAGGAACGCGGGATTCGGGTCGAGATCGGCTGCAAACAGCTGTACCACGACCGTGAAGAAGTGACCTGCCATTTGCGCCGGCTGGACGTAAAGAAACCGAAATCCCGCTGATTGACGCGGACCATGTGGGAGCGGGCTTGCTCGCGAATGCGGTGGGTCAGTCGACATCAATGTTGAATGTCAGTCCGCCTTCGCGAGCAAGCCCGCTCCCACAGGTGCAGTGCAACGCCACAGATGACCGAACACCCGGCAATGCGCGACAATGCCGGCAAGTTTCAGGAGTGAATCATGAGTGAAATGATTGATACGCCGGTTGACGGCACCCTCGACGCCACCGGCCTCAACTGCCCGGAACCGGTGATGATGCTGCACCAGCACATCCGTGATCTGGTGCCTGGCGGCCTGCTCAAGGTGATCGCCACCGACCCGTCGACCCGTCGCGACATTCCCAAGTTCTGTGTGTTTCTCGACCACGAACTGGTGGCGCAGCACGAAGAGGCAGGCACCTACCTCTACTGGATCCGCAAGAAACTCGCTTAACCCGCCGAATGGCTGATGCGGATCCGCTTGCGTGCACTGCGCGTCAGGCGGATCGACAGCATCAACGCCGCGCAACTCAAGCCCACGATCAAACCCTGCCACAGCCCGCTCGGGCCGCTCGGCGTGCCGAACCAATCGGTCAGGCCCAGCGCGTAACCCACCGGCAAACCAATCCCCCAATAAGCGAACAGCGTCAGGATCATCGTCACCCGAGTGTCCTGATAGCCGCGCAACGCGCCGGCAGCCGTCACCTGGATCGCATCGGAAAACTGGAACAGCGCCGAATACACAATCAGCATGGCCGCAACATGAATCACCGTCGGGTCGGCGGTGTAGATCGTTGCGATGTGTTCACGCAGCAACAGCATCATGCTCGCGGAAATGCACGCATAGGCCAGCGCCGTGCCCATGCCGACACCGGCGGCGAAGCGGGCCTCGCGCGGCTCCTGACGGCCGAGCGCCTGGCCAACTCGCACGGTCACGGCCATGCCGAGGGAGTAGGGGATCATGAACACCAGCGAGCTGAAATTCAGCGCGATCTGATGCCCGGCCACCACCGTCGCGCCGAGGCTGCCAATCAGCAGCGCAATCACCGCGAAGATGCTCGACTCGGCGAACACCGCGATGCCGATCGGCAGGCCGATGCCCAACAGGCGTTTGATCACCGACCACTGTGGCCAGTCGAAACGGCTGAACAACTCACTCGACTGATACGCCGGCGCCCAGCGTTCCCACCCGGCCATGCCCAGCGCCATCACCCACATCACGATCGCCGTGGCCCAGCCGCAACCGACACCGCCCATGGCCGGCACACCGAAGTGGCCATAGATGAAGACGTAGTTCAGCGGAATGTTCAGCGCCAGCCCGCACAGACCCAACACCATGGCCGGACGCGTACGCCCCAGGCCGTCACTGAAGCAGCGCAGCACATGGTAGAACGCAACGGCAGGCAAACCGCTGGCGATACCGTGCAGGTATTGCATGCACGGGCCGATCAGTTCGGGATCGACCTTCATGATGTGCAGAATCGGTTCGGCGCTGAACAACATGCCGGTCGCCATCAAGCCCACGACCAATGCCAGCCACAGTGCCTGGCGCACGATCGGGCCGATCTCGCGGTGGGTGCCGGCGCCGAAACGCTGGGCGACTTTCGGGGTAGTCGCCAGCAGCGTGCCGGTCATTAACAGAAATACCGGCACCCAGATCGAGTTGCCCAGCGCGACCGCCGCCAGATCCCGTGGCCCGACCCGGCCCGCCATCACCGCATCGACGAAGCCCATGGCGGTGGTCGCCAGTTGCGCGATCATGATCGGCAAGGCCAGGCCGAGCAGGTTTTTCAGCTCCAGGCGAACCCGGGCCGGACGGGTGAGGGAAATAGCGGCGGGGCGGTCAGTCACGGAATTCAAGGGCGAAACGTCCAGAGATGTTGATGCGCAAGGCGGCGCATTCTACGCCCTGACGCAGTGGTCAGGAAAAGTGCTGTGTTAGGGATTTGTAATCGACGTTGTTCGAGATCCCCTGTGGTGAGGGGACAAGTCCCCTCGCCACAGGGGGCGTGGTGATACTTAATGCCTGCTGGCCCACTACGGCCATCTGCGCCTACACTGCCGATCCGCCAAAGGAGCCTGCCATGCTGATTGTTGCCGACGAAAATATCCCGCTGCTCGATGCCTTCTTCGAAGGTTTCGGTGAAATCCGCCGGGTGCCGGGACGTTCCATTGACCGCGCCACCGTCGAACAGGCCGATGTACTGCTGGTGCGCTCGGTGACCAACGTTAACCGCGGGTTGCTCGAAGGCAGCAAGGTACGCTTTGTCGGCACCTGCACCATCGGCACGGATCACCTGGATCTGGATTACTTTCAGCGGGCCGGCATCACCTGGTCCAGCGCACCCGGCTGCAACGCCCGGGGCGTGGTCGACTACGTGCTCGGCAGTCTGCTGACCCTGGCCGAAATCGAAGGCGTCGACCTGGCTCAACGCACCTACGGCATCGTCGGTGCCGGTGAAGTGGGCGGCCGGTTGGTCAAGGTGCTGCAAGGTCTGGGCTGGAACGTGCTGGTCTGCGATCCGCCAAGACAAGCTGCAGAAGGTGGCGATTACGTCAGCCTCGAGCAGATCATCGAGCAGTGCGATGTCATCAGTCTGCACACGCCATTGAAGAAACACGGCGCCCAGTCGACCTGGCATCTGTTCGATAAAAACCGATTGAACCAGCTCAAATCCGGCTCCTGGCTGATCAACGCCAGTCGTGGCCCGGTGGTCGACAACGCCGCGCTGCGTCAGGTGCTGCTGCAGCGCGAAGACCTGCAAGCAGTGCTGGATGTCTGGGAAGGTGAGCCTGAGGTCGATGTGGCCCTGGCCGAACTCTGCGTGCTGGCGACGCCGCACATTGCCGGTTACAGCCTCGACGGCAGACAGCGTGGCACCGCGCAGATCTATCAGGCGTATTGCGATTTTCTCGGGCAAGCCGCCCAGATCAGCTTGAACGATTTGCTGCCCGCGCCCTGGTTGTCGCAAGTGACCTTGAACGCTAACAGCGATCCGGCCTGGTCGCTGGCGATGTTGTGCCGCGGCGTGTACGACCCGCGTCGCGACGATGCGGATTTCCGCCGCAGCCTTGTAGGCAATGTGAACGAACAGCGTGCGGCGTTCGACTCACTGCGCAAACATTATCCGTTGCGGCGTGAGATTGATGGGTTGCAGGTGCGGATCGAGGGGGATTCGCCTGAGTTGCACAAGATCGTGGCGGCGTTGGGCGCTTCGGCTGTCTGAGCATCGAGTTGGCCCCTTCGCGAGCAGGCTCGCTTCCACATTAATCTCAGTCGTATTGTGGGAGCGAGCTTGCTCGCGAATGGCTGCCCCTCAATTCTGGATCAGCACCCATAAAAAACCCGGCCATCAGAGGCCGGGTCAAGAAGACGGTGGCTATATCACTTTTGTTCGGCAGGCTTGACCAATCGCTTTTCCAGTTCGCGGCAAGCGTCCTGGATCATGTCTTCAGTGATCGGTACTTCGCGCCCATCCTTATCGATAATCGAGCAACCCAGAGACTGGTCTGGCTGTGTACGGATCACTTCAATCTTGTCTTCGCTGCTGTTTTGCAAGGACATGGCCTGTCTCCTCATCAGGTTGTGTGCTTACCATAGAACCGCCACGTGACCGGGCTGTGACAACGCCCTGCGATCTTTGCGGCGGAAACATCAGTCCACCAGAAATATGGCTGCGTTGCCACCCGAACTTTAGACCAATACCGTCTAGGACCTAGTCTTTGCGGTCATATTTAACCCGACTCATTATGATTTGCAGCGTTCAAGCCCATCGACCGGTGTAGGCTTGATCGCGTCAAAGCCTACTGGTTGCGCCATCGAATGATCTCCATCCTCTCATCCCGTCAACGGCGCGCCATGCGTCTGGCCCTGCGTTTCATTGCGCCTTATCGCTGGCCGGCCGTCGGTGCCTTGCTCGCATTGATCGTCACGGCGGGCATCACCTTATCCATGGGGCAGGGGATTCGCCTGCTGGTGGATCAGGGCTTCATGACCCAATCGCCGCATTTGCTCAACCAGTCCATCGGCTTGTTTATGTTGCTGGTGGTCGGGCTGGCGATTGGCACCTTCGCGCGTTTCTACCTGGTCTCATGGATCGGCGAACGTGTTGTCGCGGACATCCGTCGTCAGGTGTTCAATCATCTGATTTATCTGCACCCGGGATTCTACGAAGACAACCGCAGCTCCGAGATCCAGTCGCGGTTGACCGCTGACACCACGCTGCTGCAATCGGTGATCGGCTCTTCGCTGTCGTTGTTTTTGCGCAATCTGTTGATGGTGATCGGCGGGATCGTCCTGTTGTTTATCACCAACCCCAAACTCACCAGCATCGTGGTCGTCGCGTTGCCGTTGGTGATCGCGCCGATCCTGATCTTCGGCCGTCGGGTGCGTAGCCTGTCGCGCCTGAGCCAGGACCGGATTGCCGATATCGGCAGCTATGTTTCCGAAACCCTGGGCCAGATCAAAACCGTGCAGGCCTACAACCATCAGGTCCAGGATGAGCAGCGCTTCGCCGCAACGGTGGAGGAGGCCTTCAACACCGCTCGCAAGCGGATCTTCCAGCGGGCCTGGCTGATTACCCTGGTGATCGTGCTGGTGCTTGGCGCAGTCGGGGTGATGCTCTGGGTCGGCGGCATGGATGTCATCGCCGGGCGGATTTCTGCGGGCGAGCTGGCGGCGTTTGTGTTTTACAGCCTGATTGTCGGCAGCGCATTCGGCACGTTGAGCGAAGTGATCGGCGAACTGCAGCGTGCCGCCGGCGCCGCCGAGCGGATTGGCGAGTTGCTGCGCTCGGAAAATATCATTCGGCCACCGACCACTAACCTGGTGACTTTGCCTGAACGGGTAAGGGGTGACCTGGTGCTGCAAGACGTGCGCTTTTCCTACCCATCGCGTCCCGAAAGCTATGCGGTCGATGGTTTGAATCTGACGATCAATGCTGGCGAAACCCTCGCGTTGGTTGGGCCGTCCGGTGCCGGCAAGTCGACGGTGTATGACTTGCTGCTGCGCTTTTACGACCCGGCTGAAGGACGCATCCTGCTCGACGGCGTGCCGCTGACTCAACTCGATCCGTTGGACCTGCGTCGCTGCTTCGCCCTGGTCTCGCAATCCCCGGCGCTGTTCTTTGGCAGCATCGAAGAGAACCTCCGTTACGGCAACCCGACGGCCACCCTGGCCCAGGTTCAGGAAGCGGCGAAAATCGCCTACGCCCACGACTTCATCGAACAAATGCCCAACGGCTACCAGACCCACCTTGGCGACGGTGGCCTCGGTTTGTCCGGCGGTCAACGCCAGCGTCTGGCCATCGCCCGGGCGCTGCTGGTGGACGCGCCGATCCTGCTGCTGGACGAAGCCACCAGCGCCCTCGACGCCCAGAGCGAACACCTGATCCAGCAAGCCCTGCCGAGCCTGATGAAAAATCGCACCACGCTGGTCATCGCCCACCGACTGGCCACCGTGAAAAACGCTGACCGGATCGCGGTGATGGACCAAGGGAAACTGGTGGCGGTGGGGACGCATCAGGAATTGATTGCGAGTAACGCGCTGTATGCGCGGTTGGCGTCGTTGCAGTTCAGTGATGGCAGGGCTGAACTCGACATACACCCGTAGGCACTACCGCGCCCCTTTTTGGACGATGCGCTAACTCCAGTAGGAGCACGGCTTGCCGGCGATGGCGTTTTTGAGATCGCCATCGCGAGCAAGCTCGGCTCCTACAGACGTGGATTATTGATCGTCAAAGTAGCGCTCATGCCAATCCACCAATGGTTGCGGTGAGTTGAGCTTCTGGCCGTAGATCACCGAGTACGACAACACGTTTTGCACGTACTGACGGGTTTCGTCGAACGGGATGCTTTCCACCCAGACGTCGAAGCTCAGGTGGTCCGCACCGCGCAACCACTGGCGCACGCGACCGGGCCCGGCGTTGTAGGCGGCGGAAGCGAGGACGCGGTTACCGTTGAACTGGCTGTGGACCTGGCTCAAGTAAGCCGCGCCTAGCTGGATGTTCTTGTCCGGGTCGAGCACTTGCTGCGGCGAGGCCAGGGGAATGCTGAACTTGCGCGCGGTTTCCTTGGCGGTGCCGGGCATCAGTTGCATCAGGCCGCTGGCGCCGACGCCGGAACGGGCGTCGTCCATGAAAGCACTTTCCTGGCGGGTGATAGCGAACACCCAGCTCGAATGCAGGCCACGAACCTTGGCTTCGCGCACCAGGGTTTCGCGGTGGGCCATCGGGAAACGGATGTCCAGGTCGTCCCAGTACTGCGCCTGACTGATGGTGCGGATCGCCGGGAAATACCATTTCAGGTCGTAGGCCAGTTTCGCCTGGGCGACCATTTCGTCGCGGCTGAAGTGGCGGCTGACGTGGTACCACTCGCGGCGACCATCGACGATCTGTCCGCGAGCATGGAATTCCAGGGCGCGTCGTATGCCGGGGGTATTGCGGACCTTGTTCATCAGCGCTTGACTGAGCACCAGCGGTTTGTTGTTCAACGAGTAGGGCGACTGTGAGCGATCCGCTGCGAGGAAGCCGTAAAAATCACGCTCGCGGGCGAGGCCCTTATACAGCGTCTGCGCTTCCGGGTTCTGCGGCTGCGCCAGTTCCAGACTGCGGGCCTGCCAATAGCGCCAGCGATTGGTGGTCGCCAGATCCTGCGGCAGACGGCGAGTCAGTTGATAGGCATCGTCCCAGCGAGCCAGGCGCAGCAGTAGGCGCAGGCGCCATTCCGACACGGTGTTGTCGCGCAGTTCCGGGTCGTACTTGGTCATCACGTCCAGTGCGCGCGGGTCGAAACGTCGGGCGAGGGTCAGGCCGATTTCCCGGGCAATGGCCACTTTTTCGTCGCGCGAGAAGTGCATGCTGCTGGCATAGCCGTCGAGCAAGGCCATGGCCTTGTCCGGATCCTGTTTGGCCAGGCGGCGCAGGCCGAGGCTGACGATGTCGGACATCGGCTCGTCGGCCGGGGTAAACCGCGACGGTTGATTGAGCAGCTCGGGTTTCTGCGCCACATCCACCAGCAAGCGGCCGCGCGGGCCGAGGGTGGTCAGGCCGCTCACCAGGCTGTTGGCTAGCGGGTAGTTGCGCGCCTGGGCGGCAAGCTTGGTGCGCTCCCAGCGTTTCTGTTCGGTCAGTTGACCTTCTGCGGCCCAGATCCCGAACAAGCCATCACACGCCCCAGGCAGCGATTTACCGGTCAGCCAGAGTTTTTCGGCGTTGGCATAACCTTCGGTCTTCTGTTTGCGCGCGATCTGATTCTGCGCGTTCAGGCAGTCCAGTTCGGTGAAATTGAGTTTGGGGTCGTAGTACTTGACGAAGGTTTCCCAGTCGCCGCGATCGGCCAGCCAGCGCAACCAGCGCAGTTTCATCCAGTTGGCTTGCGGCAGGTCGCCGTGTTCGGCGAGAAATTTCTCGATTTCGGCATTGCTCGCGGTTTTCAGACGTGCGGTCAGTTCGTCGTACGCAAGATAAGGCTCCAACGGGTAATCCCTAAGAGCCTGGCTGTAACGGAAGTAAGGACCTGTATCACCCTTGGCCAGGGCACGCTTGGCTTCATCGTAGTATTGACGCTGGGTAGACAGGTCCACCGCCTGTGCTGTTTGGATGGCAGTGGCAGAAAGAAGAAAACAGGATAAAAGACCAAAAAGGCGACTGCGCATGAGACGTCCGAACAGAGAAATCATGACAAGCGTTGACGATGCCAACACTGAATTAACTGTAGCTTAGCCTTTTGCCAGCAGCGGGCGAAAGCTTTGCCGGCCTGTCAGCATCAGTTCGCAACATTTGTCATGCAGAGTGTCGCGAAGGTGAAATTGCCGGCCTTCTGAAGCCTCAAGTCAGGTAGAATGCGCGCCCGGTTTTTGGAGAAGCTCATGACCCTGCTCAAATTCAGCGATGTGTCCCTTGCTTTCGGCTCTACGCCGTTGTTGGACAAGGTGTCCTGGCAGATCGCCCGTGGTGAGCGGGTGTGCATCATCGGCCGCAATGGCACTGGCAAGTCCAGCATGATGAAGCTCGTCAAGGGCGACCAGAAGCCCGATGACGGCTCCGTTTGGCGCGCACCCGGCCTCAAGATTGGCGAATTGCCGCAAGAGTTGCCGGTAGCCGACGAGCGGACCGTGTTCGACGTGGTGGCCGAAGGCCTGGACGGTGTCGGCGAGCTGCTCGCGCAGTATCACCACCTGAGCCAGAACATCGTCACCGACGCCGACCTGGACAAACTGATGCACGTCCAGCACGACCTCGAAGCCCGTGACGGCTGGCGTTTGCAGCAATTGGTCGACAGCACGTTGAGCCGTCTGCAGTTGCCAGCCGACAAGACCCTCGCCGAATTGTCCGGCGGCTGGCGTCGTCGCGTCCTGCTGGCTCAGGCTCTGGTTTCCGAACCCGATCTGCTGCTGCTCGACGAACCGACCAACCACCTGGACATCGGTGCAATTGCCTGGCTCGAAGAAGCGCTGAAGGATTTCCAGGGCGCCGTGCTGTTCATTACGCACGACCGTTCATTCCTGCAGAACCTCGCGACCCGCATTCTCGAACTGGATCGCGGTGGCTTGATCGACTGGAACGGCGACTACGCCAGTTTCCTCGTGCACAAAGAGGCGACTCTGGCTGCTGAAGAAACTGCCAATGCGCTGTTCGACAAGAAACTGGCCCAGGAAGAAGTCTGGATCCGCCAGGGCATCAAGGCACGTCGCACCCGTAACGAAGGCCGCGTCCGCGCCCTGAAAGCCCTGCGCGTTGAGCGTAGCGAGCGTCGTGAACGCACCGGCAAGGCCAACATCCAGCTGGACACTGCAGACAAGTCCGGCAAGCAGGTGATGGTCCTCGAGAACGTGAGCTTCGCTCACCCGGGTGGCCCGTTCCTGATCAAGGATTTCTCGATGGTCCTGACGCGCGGCGACCGTATCGGTCTGCTGGGCGCCAACGGTACCGGCAAAACCACACTGTTGAAGCTGATGCTCAACGGTCTGCAGCCAACCAGCGGCACCGTGGAAGAGGGGACGCGCATCGATGTGGCCTACTTCGACCAGTTGCGCCATCAGCTGGACCTGGAAAAGACCGTAATTGACAACGTTGCGGAAGGTCGCGACTTCATCGATATCGATGGTCAGAGCCGTCACGTGCTGAGCTACCTCGGCGACTTCCTGTTCAGCCCGCAGCGTGCCCGCACGCCGGTGAAGGCGCTGTCAGGTGGTGAGCGCGCGCGTCTGTTGCTGGCGAAACTGTTCAGCAAGCCGGCGAACCTGCTGGTCCTCGATGAACCGACCAACGACCTCGACGTTGAAACCCTCGAGTTGCTGGAAGAGGTCTTGCTGACCTTCAACGGCACCGTGCTGATGGTCAGCCACGACCGGGCATTCCTCGACAACGTGGTCACCAGCACCCTGGTCTTCGAAGGTGAAGGCAAGGTTCGCGAATACGTTGGTGGTTATCAGGACTGGCTGCGTCAGGGCGGCTCGCCGCGCCTGCTGGGCGTGACCGAGAGCAAGTCCGGCAAAGCCGACCTGACCTCCGCTGTCGTGACGGCTGAAGCTGCGCCAGTTGCTGCTGTCGTCGAAGCGCCGGTGGCAAAGAAGAAACTCAGCTACAAGTTGCAGCGTGAGCTGGAAATGTTGCCGGGCCAGATCGAAGCCATGGAGCAGCAGATCGCTACCGTTGAGGCGCAAATGGCCGATGCCGGTTTCTATCAGCGTCCTGCTGCCGAGACCACTGCAGTGATCGCTCAGTTGGAGCAGTTGCAGGCTGAGCACGACGTAATGGTCGAGCGCTGGGCCGAGCTGGATGCCTGATTGATCCTGCTATAAAAAAGCCCGGCGTTCAGTGATGAACGCCGGGCTTTTCGTATGGAAGGCGATCTACTGGCCGACATGGATTCACTGTGGGAGCGGGCTTGCTCGCGAAAGCTGCTTAACATTCAATAAAGATGTCGACTGTCACGCCGCTTTCGCGAGCAAGCCCGCTCCCACATCGTTCCGTGTTATCAGCTTTTGATCAGGCGCACCGCGAGCACATCACAGGGCGCACCATGCAGGACGTCATTGGCAGTCGAGCCCAGCAGCAATGCCAGGCCGTGTCGGCCATGGCTGCCCACCACGATCAGGTCGCAGGTTTGTTCCTTGGCCAGGTGGTGGATCTCCTGGCGTGGCTGGCCGTAGGTCAGGTGGCTGTATTCCTTGGAGAGTTCCGGATACTTCACGATCAGCCGGTCCAGGCGCTCCTTGGCCTGATCGAACTGCTGTTGTTGCAGTTGTGACAGGTCCATGGGGACGTCGCCGCCAAAGGCCATGGCCATTGGCTCGACAATGTGCACCAGGGACAGTTTTGCCCCGTTGCTCACCGACAGTTCGCGAGCGCGGTGGATTACAGGATCGCACTCTTCGGTTAGATCTACAGCGACCAGAATGTGGTTGTAGGGCATGAGGTGCTCCTCCTGAGGGTTGCAATATTGGTAAGTATGGCTGGTTTCAAGCGCATTGTTTTCGAAGTGACCCAATGCGCTCATCAAGAATCGGGAGTACAGATATGACGGTCTGGATAGTGGTGTCAATCCTGTTGGTGGTACTGAGTCCGCTGGCATGGTTGCGCCCGTCGCGCCACCAGAGCGGCCGCATGGCCCTGCGCATGGAGGCGCGACGCATTGGGTTGGCGATGCAGCTGGCGCCTCAGGACTGGCCGCACTGGCTGAGCAAGGAGCCGCCGAGCCCTTGTGCCCAATACCATCGACCACGGCGGGGCAATCGGCCGGCGTGCTGGTGTTACTGGCAAAAAACGCCGGGTGTCTGGGTCAATCAGTGGCAGGAGGTCTGCGAGGAACCTGCGTTGCTGATTCATTTCGAAAAGTTGCCAGACAACGTTTACAAGGTCGAAGCAGACAAGCAGATGATCACGTTGTATTGGGGCGAGAAGGGCGAGGCGACGGTTTTGCAGGATATTGATGCGGTGCTGAAGGCTCTGGCATAAATCACGGAAATTTCGCGCCGCAATGGCGCGAAACGTCTGGCAGACAGGCAATAAAAAGCCCGACATCATCATCGGGCTGGAGTTGGCCAGGCAGGCCGGTAATTCTGTGTGGCGCTGATATTACGCTGGGCGTTCGCCAAAAGCGTTGATGTTTTTTCCCTCAAGGTCCCGCCAGCGTAGCTTGTTAAACAAAGGCTGCAGCGAATTAGGGCGACTTTTCTAACTATTGATCCTATGAATGGCCTCACATGCAGCCGCGTGTTGCAGGGCTTCGCGGTACGGAAATGACCGGAAAGTCGCGTTTCAACCCATATTTTGGGCGATTGACAATTGTCGGAAATTCCGTGAAGGTGACGTACCCAAATCAAACGGGCGTATGAATTGAGCGTTTGTATTACAGACCGCTCCTACAGAATCCCGACTATCGCGTTGGCGGGTGTGCCGGGTGAATGGGCGTAGCATTGACGTTAAACGTCCCTGCCGAACCATTCACTTGCGTCCGACGTGTACTGTTCAGCTTCCATATCGTGGAGATCAGTTGATGATTTACGAAGGTAAAGCCATCACGGTTAAGGCTCTTGAAAGTGGCATCGTCGAATTGAAATTCGACCTCAAGGGTGAGTCCGTCAACAAGTTCAACCGTCTAACCCTGAACGAACTGCGTCAGGCCGTAGACACCATCAAGGCAGATGCTTCGATCAAGGGTGTGATCGTCAGCAGTGGCAAGGACGTGTTCATCGTCGGCGCCGACATCACCGAATTTGTCGAGAACTTCAAGCTGCCTGATGCAGAGCTTGTTGCTGGCAACCTGGAAGCCAACAAGATTTTCAGCGATTTCGAAGACCTCAACGTCCCGACTGTCGCCGCGATCAACGGCATCGCCCTGGGTGGCGGTCTGGAAATGTGCCTGGCGGCGGACTACCGCGTCATGTCCACCAAGGCCAAGATCGGTCTGCCGGAAGTCAAACTGGGCATCTACCCGGGCTTCGGCGGTACCGTGCGCCTGCCGCGCATCATCGGTGCCGACAACGCCATCGAGTGGATTGCCGCCGGCAAGGAAAACCGCCCTGAAGACGCGCTGAAAGTCGGCGCAGTCGACGCAGTGGTTGCCCCAGAGAAACTGCAGGAAGCTGCTCTGGAGCTGATCAAGCGCGCCATCTCCGGCGAGTTCGACTACAAGGCCAAGCGTCAGCCGAAGCTCGAAAAGCTCAAGCTCAACGCCATCGAGCAAATGATGTCGTTCGAAACCGCCAAGGGTTTCGTGGCCGGTCAAGCGGGCCCGAACTACCCGGCACCGGTCGAAGCGATCAAAACTATCCAGAAAGCCGCGAACTTCGGTCGCGACAAGGCGCTGGAAGTCGAAGCCAATGGTTTCGTCAAACTGGCCAAGACCTCTGCCGCACAGAGCTTGATCGGTCTGTTCCTGAACGATCAGGAGCTGAAGAAAAAGGCCAAGGCTTACGACGAAATCGCCAAAGACGTGAAGCAGGCTGCCGTATTGGGCGCTGGCATCATGGGTGGCGGTATCGCTTATCAGTCGGCCTCCAAAGGTACGCCGATCCTGATGAAAGACATCAACGAGCACGGCATCGAGCAAGGTCTGGCCGAAGCTGCCAAATTGCTGGTGGGCCGCGTTGATAAAGGTCGCATGACCCCGGCGAAAATGGCCGAAGTGCTCAATGGCATTCGTCCGACCCTTTCCTACGGTGATTTCGGGCACGTCGACCTGGTCGTCGAAGCCGTTGTCGAGAACCCAAAGGTCAAGCAAGCCGTTCTGGCCGAAGTCGAAGGCAAGGTCAAAGAGGACACCATCCTCGCGTCCAACACCTCGACCATTTCCATCACCTTGCTGGCCAAAGCCCTCAAGCGTCCGGAAAACTTCGTCGGCATGCACTTCTTCAACCCGGTGCACATGATGCCGCTGGTTGAAGTGATCCGTGGCGAGAAGTCCAGCGAAGTGGCCGTTGCCACCACCGTTGCCTACGCCAAGAAAATGGGCAAGAACCCGATCGTCGTCAACGACTGCCCGGGCTTCCTGGTCAACCGCGTGCTGTTCCCGTACTTCGGCGGTTTCGCCAAACTGGTCAGCGCCGGTGTGGACTTCGTCCGTATCGACAAAATCATGGAAAAATTCGGCTGGCCAATGGGCCCGGCTTACTTGATGGACGTAGTCGGCATCGACACCGGCCACCACGGTCGCGACGTGATGGCTGAAGGCTTCCCGGACCGCATGAAAGACGACCGTCGTTCGGCCATCGACGTGCTCTACGAAGCCAAGCGCCTGGGCCAGAAGAACGGCAAGGGCTTCTATGCCTACGAGACCGACAAGCGCGGCAAGCAGAAGAAAGTCGCCGATCCGTCGGTACTGGAAGTGCTCAAGCCGATTGTCTTCGAACAGCTTGAAGTCACCGACGAAGACATCATCAACTGGATGATGATCCCGCTGTGCCTGGAAACCGTGCGTTGCCTGGAAGACGGCATTGTCGAAACCGCTGCCGAAGCCGACATGGGTCTGGTCTACGGTATTGGTTTCCCTCCATTCCGTGGCGGTGCGCTGCGCTACATCGATTCGATCGGTGTTGCAGAGTTCGTTGCCCTGGCTGACCAGTACGCTGATTTGGGCGCGCTGTACCACCCGACCGCAAAACTGCGCCAAATGGCCAAAACCGGCCAGCGGTTCTTCGGTTAAGCGCCCCCAACTAGAGTGAGAGTGAATATATGAGCTTGAATCCTAGAGACGTCGTGATTGTCGACTTCGGTCGTACTCCGATGGGCCGCTCCAAGGGCGGCATGCACCGCAATACCCGCGCTGAAGACATGTCGGCGCACCTGATCAGCAAGTTGCTGGAACGCAACGTCAAGGTTGATCCGAGCGAAGTCGAAGACGTGATCTGGGGCTGTGTGAACCAGACCCTGGAGCAGGGCTGGAACATCGCCCGCATGGCGTCCCTGATGACTCAGATCCCGCACACCGCTGCCGGCCAGACCGTCAGCCGTCTGTGTGGTTCGTCGATGAGCGCTCTGCACACTGCCGCGCAAGCGATCATGACCGGCAACGGTGACGTGTTCGTGGTTGGCGGCGTCGAGCATATGGGTCACGTGAGCATGATGCACGGTGTCGATCCGAACCCGCACATGTCCCTGTATGCGGCGAAAGCCTCGGGCATGATGGGTTTGACCGCTGAAATGCTGGGTAAAATGCACGGCATTAGTCGCGAACAGCAGGACGCTTTCGGCGTGCGCTCCCACCAGCTCGCTCACAAGGCGACACTGGAAGGCAAGTTCAAAGACGAAATCATCCCGATGCAGGGCTATGACGAGAACGGTTTCCTGAAGCTGTTCGACTACGACGAAACCATTCGTCCGGAAACTACCCTGGAAAGCCTGGCGGCTCTCAAGCCAGCGTTCAACCCTAAGGGCGGCACCGTGACAGCCGGTACTTCGTCGCAAATCACTGATGGTGCTTCGTGCATGATCGTGATGTCGGCGCAGCGTGCACAAGACCTGGGCATTCAGCCTATGGCGGTGATTCGTTCGATGGCGGTGGCAGGTGTGGACCCGGCAATCATGGGCTATGGTCCAGTACCGGCGACACAAAAAGCACTGAAGCGCGCGGGTCTTGGCATTAACGATATCGACTTCTTCGAGCTCAACGAAGCTTTCGCCGCACAGGCCCTGCCAGTGCTGAAAGATTTGAAAGTACTCGACAAGATGAACGAGAAGGTTAACCTGCACGGCGGTGCGATTGCCCTGGGTCACCCATTCGGTTGCTCCGGTGCGCGTATCTCCGGCACTCTGCTGAACGTGATGAAGCAAAATGGCGGCACCTTCGGGGTAGCCACCATGTGCATTGGTCTCGGCCAAGGCATCTCCACCGTCTTCGAACGCGTTTAAGCGTTTCGTCGAAGGAAGCCGGGGCCAAGTGCCCCGGTTTTTGTTTTTCTGAATTTATTTTTGTTTTTATTTTGAAAAGATTTGAGCGAGGGCCAAACCATGCCGATACAACCTGGGCTCTACCAACATTACAAAGGTCCGCAGTACCGCGTATTCAGTGTTGCGCGGCATTCGGAAACCGAAGAAGAAGTGGTCTTCTACCAAGCCCTGTATGGCGATTACGGCTTTTGGGTGCGTCCCTTGAGCATGTTCCTGGAGTCGGTCGAGGTTGACGGCGAACAGGTGCCACGCTTTGCTTTGGTGCAAGCCGAACCGAGCCTTTTTTCCAAGCCATAAGCTGAGTTCGCGCAAGACCCTGCGCTTGACCTCACCTTGTAGCCACTATATATAGCGGTGCCGCGTCAGGCGCCAACCGCCTTTCACTTCTAGAATTCAGGAATTTTCTGATCCATGGGCAAATCGCTGGTCATTGTGGAATCCCCGGCTAAGGCCAAGACCATCAACAAGTATCTGGGTAACCAATACGTGGTGAAGTCGAGTATCGGCCATATCCGAGACCTGCCCACCAGCGGTTCGGCTAGCGCCAGCAAAGAGCCAGCCGCCAAGCGCGGCAAGGCCGCCGCGGGTGAAGGTCCGGTGCTCACGCCGAAAGAGAAAGCGCGCAAGCAGCTGGTCTCGCGCATGGGTGTCGATCCCGATCATGGCTGGAAAGCCAAGTACGAGATCCTCCCGGGCAAGGAAAAGGTCATCGAAGAGCTGCGCCGGCTCGCCAAAGATGCTGACACCATCTATCTCGCAACCGACTTGGATCGCGAGGGGGAAGCCATTGCCTGGCACCTGCGCGAAGCCATCGGTGGTGATGACAGCCGCTACAAGCGTGTGGTGTTCAACGAAATCACCAAGAAGGCGATTCAGGAAGCCTTCTCCAAGCCGGGCGAGCTGGACATCGACCGTGTAAACGCCCAGCAGGCGCGTCGTTTCCTCGACCGCGTGGTGGGTTACATGGTTTCGCCGTTGCTGTGGGCCAAGGTCGCCCGTGGCCTGTCCGCCGGTCGCGTGCAATCGGTTGCCGTGAAGCTGGTCGTTGAGCGTGAGCGTGAAATCCGCGCGTTCAACCCGGAAGAGTACTGGGAGGTTCACGCCGACCTCGGCACCGCCAAGGGCGCAACCGTGCGCTTTGACGTGGCTCGCGAGAAAGGCGAAGCCTTCAAGCCGCTTAACGAAGCTCAGGCCATGGCCGCGCTGGAGAAGCTCAAGGCTTCCAGCTACAGCATCGTCAAGCGCGAAGACAAACCGACCAGCAGCAAGCCGTCGGCACCGTTCATCACGTCCACCCTGCAGCAGGCTGCGAGTAACCGCCTGGGCTTCGGCGTGAAGAAAACCATGATGATGGCCCAGCGTCTTTATGAAGCCGGCTACATCACTTACATGCGTACCGACTCCACCAACCTTTCGGTTGATGCCGTGACGATGGCGCGTACTTATATTGAAGGCGAGTTCGGCAAGAAGTACCTGCCGGAATCCCCGAACGTCTACAGCAGCAAGGAAGGCGCACAAGAGGCTCACGAAGCGATTCGTCCCTCCGATGCCAATACCGAGCCAAGCAAGCTGTCAGGCATGGAGCGCGATGCTGAGCGGCTCTACGAGCTGATCTGGCGCCAGTTCCTCGCTTGCCAGATGCTGCCGGCCCAATACCTGTCGACCACTGTCACCGTCGGTGCCGGTGACTTCGAGTTGCGCGCCAAGGGCCGCATTCTGAAGTTCGACGGTTATACCCGCGTCATGCCGCAAATCGCCAAGCCTGGCGATGACGACGTGCTGCCGGACATGGCTCAGGGCGACGTGATGAAGCTGATCAAGCTTGATCCGACCCAGCATTTCACCAAGCCGCCGGCGCGCTACTCGGAAGCGAGTCTGGTTAAAGAAATGGAAAAGCGCGGCATTGGTCGTCCTTCGACCTACGCGGCGATCATTTCGACCATCCAGGATCGTGGCTACGTAGCGCTGCACAACCGTCGTTTCTACTCGGAAAAGATGGGCGACATCGTTACCGAACGTCTGGCCGAGAGTTTCTCCAATCTCATGGACTACGGCTTCACCGCCGGCATGGAAGAGAACCTCGACGACGTGGCCCAGGGCGAGCGCGACTGGAAAAACGTACTCGACGAGTTCTACGGCGACTTCAAGAAGAAACTCGAAGTAGCCGAAAGCGCCGAAGGCGGCATGCGCGCCAACCAACCAGTGATGACTGACATTCCGTGCGTATTGTGCGGGCGTCCGATGCAGATTCGTACGGCATCGACTGGCGTGTTCCTTGGTTGCTCGGGCTACAGCCTGCCGCCGAAAGAGCGCTGCAAGGCCACCGTCAACCTGGTGCCGGGCGACGAAATCGCGGCGGACGACGAGGGTGAATCGGAATCGCTGGTGCTGCGTGGCAAGCACCGCTGCCCGATCTGCAGCACGGCGATGGACGCTTACCTGCTGGATGAGAAGCGCAAGCTGCACATCTGCGGTAACAACCCGGATTGCTCTGGCTACGAAATCGAAGAGGGCACTTATCGCATCAAAGGCTACGAAGGTCCGAGCCTGGAATGCGACAAGTGCGGCAGCGAGATGCAGCTCAAGACCGGCCGTTTCGGTAAGTTCTTCGGCTGCACCAATGCGACGTGCAAGAACACCCGCAAACTGCTGAAAAGTGGTGATGCCGCACCGCCGAAGATGGACCCGGTGAAGATGCCTGAGTTGAAATGCGAAAAGGTCAACGACACCTACATCCTGCGCGACGGTGCTTCCGGCCTGTTCCTGGCGGCCAGTCAATTCCCGAAAAACCGCGAGACGCGTGCTCCGCTGGTCATGGAAATTGTGCCGCACAAGGATGAGATCGATCCGAAGTACCACTTCCTCTGCGAAGCGCCGAAGAAAGATCCAGACGGCCTGCCTGCTGTGATCCGTTACAGCCGTAAAACCAAAGAGCAATACGTACAGACTGAAGTCGACGGTAAGCCGACTGGTTGGAAAGCGTACTACGACGGCGGCAAGTGGACGGTTGAAGACAAGCGCCCGGCTAAGACTGCCAAGGCTTAAAAGGCGCTGTACACAAAAGGCCGCATGACAACCCTCGGGTTTTCATGCGGCCTTTTTGTTTTGTGCTTGCGGGAAGCGGAGCTGATCCACGACACTGTCTGACCTGCGTTAAGCAATTATTTCGTTGTGGAGGCTGCCGTCATGGCCCACGAACTCTATACCCGTACCAACCAGAAGATTTACTTCGCCGGCCTGTCGCTCGAAGCGCTCGCCAGAGCTGAAGAGGGGCGGGCGATGAACTCCCTGGCGCTGATCCAGGCCGGACGCGAGTCGGCCTTGTTTCACCTGTACGGTGCGTTGCTGGGGCTGTGCCATGAAATCGCCGGTTTCTATCGCTTGCCTCAGGCCAATGCGCCTCGGGCCGAGTTGCTGCTGACTCGCGAAGTGCTTGAAGCCATCGCGATTCCGGAAATGGCCGAGATGGTCGAGTTGGCCAATAATTCGGAAACTTGGCTGGCCAAACTGCTGGCAGCCCACGCTGCGCTGTTTCAGCCGCCACGGGCGCCGCACAAGCCTAAGGGTGACGTGACGCAGCCGCTGATCCTGGCCGTTAACCTGGATGAAGAAGAGGCTCCTCAAGAGCTGAGCCGGGAAGAGCTGGAGAGCTGGCGTCAGAACCTCAAGGGGCTGGCGATTCGGTTTCGCGAAGGCCTGAACGAGTGCTGAGCGCATAATTGCATCGGACACTGCGTTACGTTGGTCTCTTCAGGGATGAAGTATGTCTTCCATTTTGCACAACAAAAAACTGCGTCAGTTATTTGAGCAGTCGGACGCCCGTGTCGAAGCGGCAACCAGTAACGCAGATCTGCTCGAGGTGATAAAGCAGCTCAGGGCTTTTGGTGCGCCGCTGGCGTTCGATAACGCCACACCCAAGCTGTTCCGTTATATCGGTTTGGGATTGATCGCTGCCACCCTTCTTTTCATGCCTTTTATCGTGCTGGGCATCGCTTTTCTATTGGGCGGCTGGCTTGTGATGGACCACAGGTCCGGGGTGATCGACGCTCTTTCTAAAAAAATCACCCATAAATCTTCATTGCTCACCTATGGGTTAAGGGAGTCGTTCAACCCGGATGTACAAGTGCTGAAGACTTTGGGTGGGGAGTTCAAGGACTTCCATCGAGGCTCCTACAGCCGACAGATTTTGAAATCGGTTCAAGGTACTTACCTTGGCGCGGTTCATGAGTTGCCTTTCACTTGCCAGCACTTGCAGTACGTTGATCGCGAAAGTTACAAGACCACCGTGCCAGATGGGGCAGGCGGTACCAAGGTTGAAACCAAGACGGTTGACCGCGAGTTTGACCGGTACAGCCTGGTACTGGATTTTCCGTGGGTCGAGAATGTGGTCGTGCGCGGTGACAGGCATTGGGAAGTGGATCTTGAGGAGGCTCTGGATACAGCTTCCAGCGAATTCAATAGCGCATTTCACCTGACAGGCAGTACCCAGATGGCCTGTGCCGTTTTTGCCAAGCCCGTGACGGTGCTTCACCTACTGCAGCTCCATCAGCAATTGAGCGACATCAATCTGGAGTTCTCGGAACATGGGCGGCTGTGTCTGAGTTTCAGCGATCCTGGATTGCTTGCGCCCAGCGCAACCGAAGGGCTCCAAAATCTGCAGGCCTTTGAGCAGTTAGTTGAGGCGGGTATTCGCTTGCCTCGTCTGGACCTCTTGCTGTCGTGGGTCCATCGATTGGCCGAATTGCATGACGATAACTTTGCGCTTTCCCCGAAACCTTTAAAAAACATGGAGTATTAGACGATGGGGTTGTTATTGATTATCGCGGTGGTAGTCGGGATTACCTTCTGGACCTGTTACAACCGAATCATTGGGCGACATAATCGGGCTCAGCGTGCCTGGGCCGATGTCCTGGTTTATGAGCGGCAGAAAACCCGGGTGCTCGATTTGCTTGAGCAGCAGGTTGCAGGTTTTAAGGAGTACGAAGGTGCGCTGCTGGAAAAGATCACGAGTCTGCGCTCGGCCATCGGCAAACTGCCACAAGAGGCGAACGGGGATGCTCTACAGCCGGTGCAAAAGGGAACGCGGGAATTGCTGACGGGATTGACCGTGGCATTTGAAGCTTATCCAGAGCTCAAGTCCAATGAGTTGGTTAACAACTTCATGCGGGAAATCACTGAGCAGCAAGAAAACATCGGTGCGGCCATTACCATCTTCAATGGCGCGGTAGAGGTGTTCAATAACTCGATCCAGATGTTTCCTAACTCCTTTGTGAATGGCTGCCTCAATAAAAAATCGATAATCACTCCATTTTCCGACTCCCAGGCTTCCGCAGCATTTGAGTACAAGCCGAATTTTTAAAGGTGGAGGATGACAGGCTCGGTCAGTCTGGAATGTTCGCAAAAAGGTTTTTTGTAGCGGCTGGCTGATTACCGTTCCTCAAGATCCCGAGCGAAGCCTGGCCGATGCCTATATAATCCCCGCCTTTCGTGGAGAACAGACCTTTATGCCAACGTCCTTTCTAGAAATTGTCGAGTTACCAGACGGCCGTATCGAGCTGCGCAGGGCTGAGGACGAGGGTTCTCTGGTTACTTTGGATTTCTCCGAGGATGCCAAAGCGTTCCTGCAGGGCCAGCACGTGGAAGTCGCCAAGGCGATGTTGAGCGTCGGCGTTCAGATGGCCGGACGCTTGGTTGAAGGCGATTTCAATACGGACGAGGCGTCTCGGGTTCTTCATTGATCCCGTCCGTCGGTTTTTTGTGATTTCGCTACAGGTTGGCTTCTCTATCCTTGGAGAAGCCCCGCGCTGTTCAGCGCGCGCACTATTTGTCAGTTAACCCAGTCGAATATTCAGGCTTTGTGCGTCCCCGATCCGGGCGGCGCTGATCAACTGTTGCCGTGAAGTTGTGCTCAATGGGTTGAGCCAGCTGACCACCGTGTGGCTACGGCCCAGGCGCAAGGCCTCGCAGGTCAACTGCTGAGCGCTCTGAGTGCCGCGCGGTTGCAGAAGCAGGATGCGTTCGCGGTTAAGGCCGGCGTCCCGCAACCAGGCCTGGGTCAGGCTGGCGGGCGGAGCGATCAGCGTCAGCCAGCGCGCGTCCTGGTCCTGGCTCAGCTCCCTGAGAATCGGTGCAAGAAGGTTCAGGCGATTCCCGGCTGCACCACGCAGCGACAGCTCACTGAAGACTTCGGGCTCGGTGCTCCAGGGTGACTCGACCACGTCTTTCAGGATCGGCGCCAATGGCTGCACCATGAAAGCCTCGAACAACGGCAGTTGGGCTTGCTGTGATGTGTGTGGGAACTGCATAAAGCCTCCTTTAGCGGCGAATGACGCCGACACTCAAGCCTTCGATCACCAGTTCCTGATCTTTCAGGTTCACTTCGATAGGGGCGAATTCAGGGTTTTCGGCAATCAACCAGACCTTGCTGCCATCGCGCTTGAAACGCTTGACGGTCACTTCGTCGCCGATCCGCGCCACTACGATCTGGCCGTTGCGGGCTTCGCGGGTGGTGTGCACTGCCAGCAGGTCACCGTCGAAAATCCCCACATCCTTCATGCTCATGCCATGAACCCGAAGTAGATAGTCGGCGCGAGGATGGAAGAACGACGGGTTGATGTTGCAGGACTCTTCGATGTGCTGCTGGGCGAGGATCGGGGCACCGGCAGCCACTCGGCCAATGATCGGCAGGGTGGACTCGTCGGCCTTGGCTTCGAAGCCGGGGATGCGAATACCACGGGAAGCACCGGGCGTCATCTCGATCGCACCCTTGCGGGCCAGCGCCTTGAGGTGTTCTTCCGCCGCATTGGGCGACTTGAAACCCAGTTCCTGAGCGATTTCCGCGCGGGTGGGTGGGTAGCCGTTGTCTTCGAGGCAGCGTTTGATGAAGGCCAGAATCTCTGCTTGGCGTGGCGTCAGCTTTAGCATATTGATCGCTCTGTCTTTTTATACAGTGACTGGGATTATATACAGTGGAACGATCTTGGCAATGCACCTTTTTTTGCCGACCGCCAGACGGTCGATGAGCCTGCTGATTCACGCTTGCGAGTTGTATGGTTAAATAGCTGACCGACCATTCCCAAAACGAACCGTCAGGCTTGACAAGGCCTGGGCTGAAACGTATGTTTCAAACAAGTGTTTGTCAGGCGGAGTAGCCATGGCCCAGTCGGAAACCGTTGAACGCATTCTTGATGCTGCCGAGCAATTGTTCGCGGAAAAAGGTTTTGCTGAAACCTCATTGCGTCTGATCACCAGCAAGGCGGGTGTCAATCTGGCGGCGGTGAACTATCACTTCGGTTCTAAGAAGGCGCTGATCCAGGCAGTTTTTTCGCGCTTTCTCGGGCCGTTCTGCTTAAGCCTTGATAAAGAACTCGAGCGGCGTCAAGCCAAGCCGGAGAACAAGCCGACGCTTGAAGAGCTGCTGGAAATCCTCGTGGAGCAAGCCCTGGTGGTGCAACCACGCAGCGGCAACGATCTGTCGATTTTCATGCGTTTGCTGGGCCTGGCTTTCAGTCAGAGCCAAGGGCACTTGCGGCGTTATCTGGAAGACATGTACGGCAAGGTGTTCCGCCGCTACATGATGTTGGTCAACGAAGCTGCACCGCGTATTCCGCCGATTGAGCTGTTCTGGCGTGTGCACTTCATGCTCGGCGCCGCCGCGTTCAGCATGTCCGGCATCAAGGCCTTGCGCGCAATTGCCGAGACAGACTTCGGCGTCAACACCTCCATTGAGCAAGTAATGCGTCTGATGGTGCCGTTTCTGGCCGCGGGCATGCGCGCCGAAACCGGTGTGTCCGACGCGGCCATGGCCACTGCGCAGCTGCGTCCGCGCAGTAAATCAACCCCGGTTGCCGCCAAGGTTTAACCGCACACGGGTGGGCGCGGCAGCTGACATCCGCTAAGCTAGCCGCCCATGCCGACTCTCGTTCTGAACCCGCTCCCTATTTATATCGCCGACCTGCCAGGCATAGCCCATGGCGGCGATTGCGTGCGAGCCGGGTTTATCGTTATCAAGGAATCTCTATGACTGCTGGCCTGCAAGGCTCGTTGATGGTGGACGTCGCCGGTACCTGGCTGACGGCTGAAGATCGCCAATTGTTGCGCCAACCCGAAGTGGGCGGCCTGATCATTTTCGCCCGCAACATCGAACACCCGCGCCAGGTGCGCGAGTTGAGCGCCTCAATCCGCGCCATTCGCCCCGATCTGCTGTTGGCAGTCGACCAGGAGGGCGGTCGGGTTCAGCGTTTGCGCCAGGGCTTTGTACGACTGCCAGCCATGCGCGCCATTGCTGACAATTCGAATGCCGAGTACCTCGCCGAGCAGTGCGGCTGGATCATGGCGACTGAAGTGCTGGCCGTCGGCCTCGATCTGAGCTTCGCTCCGGTGCTGGACCTCGACTTCCAGCGCAGCGCCGTAGTCGGCACCCGTTCATTTGAAGGTGATCCCGAGCGAGCAGCGTTGCTGGCGGGAGCCTTCATTCGTGGCATGAACAGCGCCGGGATGGCCGCCACCGGCAAGCACTTTCCCGGTCACGGCTGGGCCGAGGCCGATTCCCATGTTGCGATCCCTGTTGATGAGCGCAGCCTCGACGAAATTCGCGCCAATGACCTGGTGCCGTTCACCCGACTGAGCAAGCAACTGGCTGCGGTCATGCCGGCCCACGTGATCTATCCACAAGTCGATTCCCAGCCTGCCGGCTTCTCCCGCCGCTGGTTGCAGGACATCCTGCGTGGCGAGCTGCAATTCGATGGCGTGATCTTCAGCGATGACCTGTCCATGGCCGGTGCCCACGTGGTCGGCGATGCTGCCAGCCGTATCGAAGCGGCGCTGACGGCCGGTTGCGACATGGGCCTGGTGTGCAACGATCGTGCGGCCGCTGAACTGGCCCTGAGTGCCGCCCAGCGCCTGAAGGTCAAACCGTCCGAGCGCATCGCGCGGATGCGCGGCCAGTCGTACGCCAGCACTGAATACCGTCAAGACCCGCGCTGGCTGACAGCCGTGGGCGCGCTCAAAGATGCTCAACTGATAGATTGAGGACTTTTCGTGATGACGGTTTACGCGATTATCGGCGGCACCGGCCTGACTCAGCTCGAAGGCCTGAGCATTCGTCAGTCACTGGTGGTGGACACCCCTTACGGCGCGCCTTCGGCTGAAGTGCAGATCGGCGAGTACGCCGGCAAGGAAGTGCTGTTCCTCGCGCGTCACGGTCATCCTCACCGCTTCCCGCCGCATCAGGTGAACTACCGCGCCAACCTCTGGGCGCTGAAGCAGGCTGGCGCCGAAGCGATTCTCGCGGTCAACGCCGTGGGTGGGATTCATTGCGCGATGGGTACCGGACATTTCTGCGTGCCGCATCAGCTGATCGACTACACCAGCGGTCGCGAACACACCTATTTCGCCGATGATCTCGAACAGGTCACACACATCGACTTCAGCTATCCCTACAGCGAGCCACTGCGTCAGCAGTTGATCGCGGCGCTGGCGGCCGAAGGTGTCGGCTACAGCAGTCATGGCGTGTACGCCTGCACTCAAGGGCCGCGGCTGGAAACTGTCGCTGAAATCGCCAGACTGGAACGCGACGGATGCGACATCGTCGGCATGACCGGGATGCCGGAAGCGGCCTTGGCTCGTGAGCTGGAATTGGATTACGCCTGTCTGGCGCTGGTCGTAAACCCGGCGGCGGGCAAGTCGACGGCAGTGATTACCATGGTCGAGATCGAGCAAGCGTTGCGTGACGGGATGGGGAAGGTGAAGTCGACGTTGGCCCGGGTGCTTAAAGGCTGAGTCTTGATACCTGCGAACTACAGTCACTTTCAGAAGTGTAAATATGATGCTGGCAATTATTGAGCGACTTCATGAGCTGCCGTGGGCGCAGATGTTCAGTCATCGTGCTCTGGATAAGGCTCGCAGATACGCTGTAGAAAGCCGGGTACAAATCCGCGAAATCGAGGACGCTCTCGTTCTCGCCATCTGCAAAGGTTCTCAAGGGAATATCTACGAACAAGCCATTGAGCTCATTGAAGCCCCCAATGGTGATTTTGAGCTGGTTTGCTCTTGTTCGTGTCCAGTGGTGATCAATTGCAAGCACTGCGCAACCGTGCTTTACAACCTGCAAGAACTTCCGGTGGACTCGTTCAAAAGCAATGCCTCGGTTCACCTGAATCGTGAGTTGGAACGTTGGCTCAATGATATTCCCCGCGACGTTCCAGATCGCGATGGGGCTGCGCAGAGCGCTGGCACTTGCTGGGTTTACAAACTCAAAGCAACGTCCACCACAGGCAAGTGGTTGCTGGAAATCTACAAGGCTCGTCAGCTCAAGGATGGCCGCTTGCAGGACATCAAATCGGTGTACTCGCCGTCAGACGCACTGATGCGAGAGCCCGGCTATCTGTCGGAACTTGATCTGCGAATCGCAAGATTGCTGGTCGCCGTCCACTCCCAACATTCGTTTTACAGCGGCTATCCCCTGCAAGGCAGCAGTGGTGCCGAAGTTCTTCAATTGGCATTGAAAACCTCACGCCTGTATCTCGACTTCGAACAATTGCAGCCGCTGGTGCCTGGAAAGAGCAGGTCTGCGCAGTTTGTCTGGATCGAGCAAGCCAGCGGCAGCTTCCGTCCTCGGTGGTGTAGTGACGATGCTCCTGAAGAAACGATTCTGGCGCTGGAACCTCTGTACTACCTGGATCGCGAACGGATGGAAGTTGGGCCGCTGCTTAGCGAGCTAGACGAAAAGCTAGCCTGCCATCTGTCATTGGTCCCTGACATTCCCGCACGTCAGGCCATGCAATTCAGCCATCGGATGAGTGCGGTGACTCGAGTCGTGCCTCCACCGCATGCATTGATCGAGCGGATCGTCGATGACGTCGAACCCAAAGCCTTCCTGACGCTTGCAAGCACCAACCGTTACAGGAGCTGGAAGCACGAAGTTGAACATCGCGCGGCATTGGCGTTTACCTACAACGGGCACATGGCGGCGGATAAAAAATCCTCAGAAGTACTGATACTGTCCGGCACCGAAACCCTGCGCATTCAACGCAAACCCGCGGCTGAAAAAGCTTTGCGCCAAGCCTTGCAAAAACAGGGCTTCAAAAAGGCCACCCGTAAAAGTGATGCGCTACCCGACAGTGCGGGCGAAATGTTCGATTTGCCGGACGACTCGGCCTGGCTGGCTTTTGTGCAGTCCGTAGTCCCGGCGCTCAGAGAGGCAAATTGGCAGATCCGTATCGATGAGGGCTTTCATTTCAATGTGCAGCCCGTAGATGAATGGTATGCCGATGTCGAGGAGTCTCCGGGGCGCGAGTGGTTCGATCTGCAGTTGGGTGTCGTCGTCAATGGCGAGCGCCACAGTTTGCTGCCCATCCTGCTGCAACTGTTGCGCAGACAACCGCAGCTGCTGAACCCGACTGAGTTGGCCATGCGTGACGATGACGATCAAGTGCTGATCGATCTCAACAGTGGGCAGTTGGGTGCCAAGCCAGGTATGAAAATTGCGCTGTCCCTGGGGCGAATCAAGCCATTGATGGCAACGCTCGGCGAGTTGTATTTGGGGGTGAGCAGCAGTGCCTCGTTACGCTTGAGTGCCCCTGATGCGGCGCGATTGAGTGAGTTGGAGGGGTTACCTCTGGTCTGGCAGGGCGGTGAGCGCTTGCGCAGTTTCGCCAAACGCTTGCGTGAATCGACTCAGGCGAACGTTGCTGTGCCAGAAGGCCTCAACGCCACATTGCGGCCTTATCAGCATGAAGGTCTGAACTGGATGCAGACCCTTCGTGAGCTTGAGGTCGGCGGTATTCTTGGCGACGACATGGGCCTGGGCAAGACCCTGCAAACACTGGCTCATTTACTCGTGGAGAAACAGGCAGGACGACTCGATGTTCCGGCACTTGCGGTGATGCCGACCAGCCTCATCCCCAACTGGCTCGACGAAGCGGCACGCTTCACCCCGCAGCTGAAAGTCTTGGCGCTGCATGGCGCCACTCGCCAAAAGGACTTCATCAACCTTGCCGAATACGATCTGGTGCTGACCACGTATGCGTTATTGCCGCGAGATCTTGAGGTTTTGCAGCCACAGGTCTGGAGCGTGCTGATTCTCGATGAAGCGCAGAACATCAAAAATCCGCTCAGCAAAGCCGCTCAGGCTGCCCGTGATCTGGAGGCCCGGCAGCGATTGTGCCTGTCCGGCACGCCGTTGGAAAATCACCTCGGCGAGCTTTGGTCACTGTTCCACTTCCTGCTGCCCGGCTGGCTAGGCGACAGTAAAACCTTCAATCGTGACTACCGCACCCCGATCGAGAAGCACGGCAATAGCGAACGGATGCAGCACCTGACAGCCCGCATAAAGCCCTTTCTGCTACGCCGCAAGAAAGAACAGGTCGCCACCGAGTTGCCGCCAAAAACCGAGATCGTGCATTGGATCGAACTCAGCGATGGGCAGCGGGATGTTTATGAAACCGTGCGCGTGGCGATGGACAAGAAGGTGCGTGACGAAATTGCCCGCAGCGGTGTTGCGCGTAGCCAGATCATCATCCTCGACGCTTTGCTGAAGTTGCGTCAGGTTTGCTGCGATCTGCGGCTGGTCAAAATGTCCCTGACGGCGAAAGCGCTTCGTGCGGGCAGCGGCAAGTTGATCGGTTTGATGGAGATGCTCGAGGAGTTACTCAGTGAAGGACGCAAGATTTTGTTGTTTTCGCAGTTCACTTCGATGCTTGCATTGATTGAGGAAGAATTGCTGCATCGTGGTGTTGGCTATGCGTTATTGACTGGCGAAACGACTGATCGGCGCACGCCGGTCAAAGACTTCCAGAGCGGCAAGGTGCCGTTGTTCCTGATCAGCCTGAAGGCGGGTGGGACGGGGCTTAATCTGACAGCGGCCGACACGGTGATTCACTTTGATCCATGGTGGAACCCTGCTGTTGAAAATCAGGCCACCGATCGTGCTTACAGGATCGGTCAGGACAAGCCGGTGTTCGTCTACAAGATGATTGCCAAGGGCACGGTGGAAGAGAAAATACAGGCACTGCAACAGGAGAAGGCGGCGCTGGCCGGGGCCGTACTTGAAGGTGGGACGACCGGAGGTTGGAAGCTTGAGCAGAGTGACATTGAAGCGCTGTTTGCGCCGTTGCCTGAACCCAGGTCCTGATAGCTGATTTCTTCAGTCAAATACGATGTGACCCCATCGCGGGCAAGCCACGCTCCCACAGGATTGATGTTAACCCTGTGGGAGCGGCGGTGCGGCGATCCGACTTGCTCGCGAAAGCGATCTACCTGGCGCCGTGGTTCTCAGCGCTTTTCCAGCTTGTCCGGCAATGGCGCAAACAACGCTTCAATATCATCACTCTGCAACTTCCAGTCCCCGGTCTTGCGTCCATCCAGCACGCCAGCCGCCAAGTCGGATTTTTCCTTCTGCAGATGCTGAATCTTTTCTTCCACCGTGCCCCTGGCAATCATCTTGTAGACGAACACCGGTTTCTCCTGACCAATGCGGTACGCCCGGTCAGTCGCCTGATTTTCTGTCGCCGGGTTCCACCACGGATCGTAGTGAATCACCGTGTCGGCTTCGGTCAGGTTCAGGCCGACGCCACCGGCCTTCAAGCTGATCAGAAAGATCTGACGCTTGCCGCTCTGGAAGTCTTTGACCGGTGCGCGCCGGTCGCGGGTCTGTCCGGTCAACAGCGCATAATCGACTCCGCGTTTTTTCAGCTCATCTTCAATCAACTTCAGCATTGAAGTGAACTGCGAGAACAGCAGAATCCGCCGACCTTCATCGAACAATTCCTCAAGCATTTCCATCAGGCTGTCGAGCTTGCCCGATGTGCTGCCGCGAGTGGGCAGGGTGGCATCGTTGACCAGCCGCAAATCGCAGCAAACCTGACGCAGCTTCAGCAGCGCCTCAAGAATGATGATCTGGCTGCGCGCCACACCCTTGCGGGTGATCTCGTCGCGAACTTTCTTGTCCATCGCCAGGCGCATGGTTTCGTACACGTCGCGCTGGGCTTCGTTGAGCTCGACCCAATGGATGATTTCAGTTTTCGGCGGCAGCTCAGTGGCCACTTGTTCCTTGGTTCGACGCAGCAGGAACGGTTTTATCCGACCGTTGAGGTGCTGAAGTCGCACTTCACTGGCGCGCTTTTCGATCGGCACGCGGTAATCGCGGTTGAAGCTTTTTACGTCACCCAGCCAGCCGGGCAGCAGGAAGTGAAACAGCGACCACAGCTCACCCAGGTGGTTTTCCAGCGGCGTGCCGCTCAGGCACAGACGCTGACGGGCATTCAATTCGCGGGCAGCCTGGGCGGCCTTGCTATTGGGGTTCTTGATGTATTGCGCCTCGTCCAGAACCAACACGTGCAAAGGCTGCGCAGCGAGACGTTCGACGTCTTTGGGCAGCAGTGCATAGGTAGTCAGGATCAGGTCGTAATCGGCCAGCGTGTCGAAATGCTTTTTGCGACTGGCGCCGTACAGCGCCAGCACTTTGAGTTGCGGTGTGAAGTGCGCCGCTTCATCAAGCCAGTTGGGGATCAGGCTGGTGGGCATCACCACCATGCACGGCCGATCGAGGCGTCCGGCGTTCTTCTCGCTGAGAATGTGCGCCAGGGTCTGTAGGGTTTTGCCCAGACCCATGTCGTCCGCGAGAATCCCGCCGACTTCCAGCTGTCGCAACGACTGCATCCAGCTCAAGCCTTCCAGCTGATAGGGGCGCAAAGTCGCGTTCAAGCCTTCCGGTGCGGTCGCGGTGAAGTCCTTGATGTCCCGCAGCCGCTGGGCAAAGGTGCGAATTTGCTCGCCGCCCTCCCAAAGCAGCGGCAGGTCTTCCAGCGGATTTAGTCGCGTGGCATCGGCCTTGCTCAGGCGCAGCGTCGTTTCGCCGGGCCCTTGCAGGTAGAACTCGCCGAGGGTCGCCAGTACCGGTTTCAATCGGCCGAAGGGCAGGGCGACTTGCAACGGCCCGTGCTCGGAGTTCGGTCGATTGGGAATATTCACCAGGATCAACTCGTCGTCGCGACGTCGTGCAAGGCGTTCCGGATTGAGGATCTCGGTGTGAGAGCGCATCAGGTTCAGCAGGATCGGCAGCAGGCTCAGCCGCTCGCCGTTGACGATGATTCCCAGCTCCAGATCGAACCAGTCGCGCTCCGGCGCTTGTTCGACGGTGGCGTACCAATCGTCCACGGCAGTCAGGTCGAAACCGAAGTCTTCGTCGATCTGCAACTCCCAACCCTGGGTACGCAGCTTCGGCAGTTCATTGAGGGTGAAGGTCAGCCAGGCGCTGTCGTTGACCATTTCGAAAAGTTCGCCGGCGCTTTCCGGCAAGGCCTTGCTTTGCCGGGTGGCAACCTTGAAACCGAGGATTCGCAGCTGTTCCCTGTAGGTCTGTTCGACTTCCGGGTGGCGTTTTATCCGTAACGTTTGCGTCTCCTGACGAATCAGAATGTCGGCGTTCTTCTGCCCGGAAACGTATTCATCCAGATAGCTGAATGACAGCGCCGCGCGATGCTGAATGTAACGCTGCATTTTGCCATTGCGCGGTTCGAAGGCGCTGAACTCGATGCTCGCCAGCCACAAGCGAGGTACCGGTTGCACGTTATCCACCAGCACTTGCGGGGCCTTCGGGTTACGGTTTTCCAGTACGGCTTGAAGTTTCTCGAGTAGCTCGGCGTCTTGCGCGGCGGCTGGGTAGGCGAGGGTTTCCTGCACTTTCAGGAGCACCGCTGCGCAATGTTTGCAGTTGCTGTGGACCGGACAGGTGCACGAGGCATCGATCATCAGCAAAGTGGCTTTGGCCGACTCGCGCAGGCGAATGGTCTGACGGTAAACGTTACCGCCAGAGCCCTCGCAGGCGGCAATGATCGTGGCGTCGCCGGCCTCGACGATCCTGACGCGGTTCTCCAAAGCGTAGCGACGGCCACGCTCCAGGCTCTGTTCCTTGAATCGGCTGACCCAGGAAGGTGCCAGGGGTTTGCTCAGGGTCGCTGACATAAGGACTCAATCAGTCCGGAATTTCATCGGGGACTGGCCGAGGCGCAGGGGTGGTGAGCGAGGTGATCTTGATCAACATGCCCAAGTGGCCGTTGTCGAGGAAGTTCAGCTGACCGTTCTTGGTGTGGCTTTCCTGGTTCATGCGTTCGCTGGCGGTGACCATGCCGTTGGCGTCGATCTGGTTAACCCAGAAATCCGCGTCTACATCAGTGAAACGTCCCAGTTTCAGGCTCAGGGTGCCCTCGATCGGGAACTGGCCGAACTGTTCCGCGCCGTCGCTGATCGCGATTTTGCTGGTTGTTTCACCGAGCATCTGTTGCCATGCCTTGTGCAGCAGCACGGTGTAGTCGCTGCTGGCGGTGAGTTTTTTCACTTCGTCATTAAGGCTTGGCGTGCGCAGGCTGTCAGGGCTGATGTGTTGGGCGCCGGCCGCCCAGTCTTCCGGTGCGGCGCGGCTGATGATAGCGGGCACGGCGTTTTGGCGGACCAGAATCATTTCTATCTGATAGAGGTCATCGGCAAACGTCGTCGGCGCAACCAGGGTCATCAACAGGATCAGTGAGCGAAACAGGCGCATGCGGCGTCCTTCAAGCAGTTTTCGGAATGAGGTGCTCAAACAGCGCCTCTACAGTATTAAAGCGCTCTTCCGGGCGCTCCATCGGCACCTGGAATTTAAACATCGTGGCGCCTTCGAATTTGTAGCGTTTGGGCTGGCTCTGGATCAGTTTGATCAGCGTCAGCGGGTCGACCGGGGTTTGCGTCGCGAACTCGATTCGGCCACCTTGCGGGCCGCCGTCGACTTTCTTGATGCCCAGTAGCTCGGCCTGCAATTTCAGCGCGGTAATGCGCATCAGGTTCTTGGTCGGTTCCGGCAACAGACCGAAACGATCGATCATCTCCACCTGCAAATCCTTGAGGCCTTCCTCGTCGGAGGCCGAGGCGATGCGTTTGTAGAGAATCAGTCGGGCGTGTACGTCCGGCAGATAGTCCTCGGGAATCAACGCCGGTACCCTCAGATTGACTTCCGGACCACCGCCGAGCGGCTGATCGAGGTTCGGTTGTTCGCCCTTGCGGATCGACTTCACCGCGCGCTCGAGCATTTCCATGTACAGGGTGAAACCGACGGCCTGGATCTGTCCGCTCTGCCCGTCGCCGAGCAATTCACCGGCGCCACGGATTTCCAGGTCGTTGGTGGCGAGCACGAAGCCCGCGCCGAGGTCCTGGGTATTGGCGATCGCTTCCAGACGTTTTTCGGCGTCAGGCGTGATTTGCTGGCGCGGCGGCGTCAGCAAATAAGCGTAAGCCTGGTGGTGGCTGCGACCGACCCGGCCGCGCAACTGGTGCAGCTGCGCCAGGCCGAACTTGTCGGCACGCTCGATGATGATGGTGTTGGCGCTCGGCACGTCAATGCCGGTCTCGATGATGGTCGAGGCGATCAGCACGTTGAAGCGCTTGTGGTAGAAGTCGCTCATCACTTGTTCGAGATCACGTTCGCGCATCTGCCCGTGGCCGATGCCGATCCGTGCTTCCGGCACCAGTTCAGCGAGGTCGGCGGCGCATTTCTCGATGGTCTTCACATCGTTGTGCAGGTAGTAGACCTGACCGCCACGCAGCAGCTCACGGAGCAAGGCTTCTTTGACCGTGCTCTTGTTCTGCTCCATGACGAACGTCCGTACCGACAGGCGACGGGCCGGCGGCGTGGCGATGATCGACAGATCGCGCATGCCCGACACGGCCATGTTCAGCGTGCGCGGAATCGGCGTGGCGGTCAGGGTGAGAATGTCGACTTCACTGCGCAGGGCCTTGAGCTGTTCCTTCTGACGGACACCGAAACGGTGCTCTTCGTCGATGATCACCAGCCCCAGGTTTTTGATTTTTACATCGTCCTGCAGCAGCTTGTGCGTGCCGATGACGATGTCGATCTTGCCTTCGGCCAGGTCCGCAACCGCAGCGTTGACTTCCTTGGTCGACTTGAAGCGGCTCATCACTTCCACGCTCACCGGCCAGTCGGCGAAGCGGTCGCGGAAGCTGTTGTAATGCTGCTGGGCGAGCAGGGTGGTCGGCACCAGAATGGCTACCTGGCGACCGCCGTGTACCGCGATGAACGCGGCGCGCATCGCCACTTCGGTCTTGCCGAAACCGACGTCGCCGCAGACCAGCCGGTCCATCGGTTTCGGCGCGAGCATGTCGGTGCGCACGGCGTCGATGGTGGTTTGCTGGTCCGGTGTTTCTTCGAACGGGAAGCCGGCGCTGAAGGTCGCGTAGTCGGCTTTCGGGTCGGCGAACGCATAACCTTCGCGAGCGGCGCGGCGGGCATAGATGTCGAGCAATTCAGCCGCCACATCGCGCACCTGTTCGGCAGCTTTGCGTTTGGCTTTCTGCCAGGTCTCGGAGCCGAGGCGGTGCAGCGGGGCCAGGGCATCATCGCTGCCGGTGTAGCGGGCGATCAGATGCAGGTTGGCCACCGGCACGTAAAGCTTGGCGTTTTCGGCGTATTCGAGGGTCAGGAATTCAGCGGCCTGACTATCGATTTCCAGGATCGTCAGCCCGAGATAGCGACCGACGCCGTGATCGATATGCACCACCGGCGCGCCTTCGCGCAGCTCGGTAAGGTTTTTGATCACGGCGTCGTTGTTGGCGTCGGCGCGTTTCTCGCGGCGACGGCGCTGCATCACGCGCTGACCGAACAACGGGCTTTCGGCGACCAGGGCTATGGCCGGATCGTCGAGCACCAATCCTTCGTCGAGCGGCGCGATGGTGATCGCCAGGCGCTCCTTGCTCGCGATGAAGTCCGGCCAGCTGTCGACGGTTTTCGGTCGCAGCTTCAAGCGTTCGAGCAATTCCAGCAGTACTTCACGACGACCCGCGGATTCGGCGGTAAACAGCACGCGACCGGGGAACTCGTCGAGGAAACCCGCCAGCGCCGCCAACGGTTGGGTGGCCTTGGCTTCGATGGCCAGGTTCGGCAGCTCCCGAGCGGGGAAGCGCTCGCGGCCGACGCCGGTTTCCACGTCCTGTTGACTGGCAACCACGCGCGGCCAGTTTTTCAGGCGCGCGAAGCAATCTTCCACCGGCAGGAACAACTCGGCCGGCGGCAATAAAGGACGGGCCGGATCGACGCGACGCTCTTCATAGCGATTGCGCACGTCGTTCCAGAAGTTTTCCGCCGCTTGCTCGATGCCCGGCAAGGAAAACACTTGCGTTTCCTGCGGCAGGTAATCGAACAGCGTGGAAGTCTCATCGAAAAACAGCGGCAGGTAGTACTCGATACCGGCCGGTGTAATCCCGCTGCTCAAATCCTGAAAGATCGGGCAGCGACGGAAGTCGACATCGAAACGTTCACGGAAGCGCGCCTTGAAGCGGGTGACGGCATCCTTTTGCAGCGGAAACTCTCTCGCTGGCAGGAGGCGAACCGTTTCAACCTTGTCGATAGAGCGCTGGTTTTCCGGATCGAAGGTACGAAGGGTCTCGATTTCGTCGTCGAACAGGTCGATGCGGAAAGGCAGTTTGCTGCCCATCGGGAACAGATCGATCAACGAACCGCGCACGGTGAATTCGCCATGCTCGTAGACGGTATCGACGTAGCGATAGCCGCTGGCCTCGAGCCGGGTGCGCATTTGCTCGACATCGAGCTTCTGGCCGATGTCCAGCACCAGGCTGCTGCCGAGTAGGAATTTGGTCGGCGCCAGACGATGCAGGGCCGTGGTGATCGGCACGACCAGAACGCCATGACTCAGCTCCGGCAACCGATAGAGGGCGGAGATTCGCTGGGAAATAATGTCCTGGTGCGGTGAAAACAGATCGTAGGGCAGGGTTTCCCAGTCCGGGAAATGCAGCACCGGCAAATCCGGGGCGAAGAAACTCAGCTCCTGTTCCAGCCGTTCGGCACTTTGGCTGTCGGCGGTCAGCAGCAGGGTGAAGCGCTTGGCAGCGCTGGCGGCCTCGGCAATAGCCAGGCTCAGGGCGGCACCGGGCAGGTTGCCCCAGTGCTGTTTACCTGCCGCGGCAGGGAGAAGCGGTAGACGCAGAACGGGCACGGAAGGTTGAGCTCCAAGCGTTGCGACAAAGTCGGTAATTGTAGCGGTCCCGGGTGCCGCCTGTCAGTTGCAGATGTGTCTATTACACAGGTTGGGCGAAATGTAGTGGTAAAGACAAAATCGGCCCGTTTTTTAGTGAAAACGACTGAATATGTAGTGGCAAAACGGTCGAGTGTTACGGAGGGTTACAGACAAGACAGCGATGTCTCCGAAAAAATGACTGCTTTGCAGGCCCCGGTTTTATTGGGCTTGAGCCGTGCGTCATTTTTTTGAAGAGGATTTTGTTACTGGCCGCGCGACAAGCGCGCATTGCTACGGGAGGCACTCGGCGGCATAATGTAGCCCCTTTTTTCTGCCCCTACATGTGGAAGGTTCCCGTGACTCAGAAGCCCGACCAGTGTCTTGGTGAATGGATCGACCGTGAAGCACTCGCAGAAGCGATGATTCCGCTTATCGGTCAGCTCTACCGCAATAACAACGTGGTGAGCTCGATCTATGGCCGCAGCCTGATCAATCGTTCAGTCATTGCGATTCTCAAAGCCCACCGCTTTGCTCGTCATCGTCAATCCGATGACAGCGAATTGTCCGTCCACGAAACATTCCCGCTGCTCAAGGCAATGAGCGAACTCAAGCTCGGCGCTGCTTCGGTAGACCTGGGCAAGCTTGCAGTCAAGTTCAAGGCTGAAGGCAATGGCCGCACTGCCGAGCAGTTCGTCCGTGAAGAACTGGCTGACGTCGTTGGCCAGCAAAATGTTTCCGCGCGCAAAGGCACCGACGTTGTTCTGTACGGCTTCGGTCGTATCGGCCGTCTGCTGGCACGCATCCTGATCGAGAAAACCGGTGGCGGCGACGGCCTGCGTCTGCGCGCCATCGTTGTCCGCAAGGGCGCCGAGAACGATCTGGTCAAACGTGCCAGCCTGCTGCGTCGTGACTCGGTTCATGGTCCGTTCGATGGCACCATCACCATTGATGAAGCCAACAACACCATCACCGCCAACGGCAACCTGATCCAGGTTATCTACGCGAAAAACCCGACTGAAGTGGACTACACCCAGTACGGCATCAAAGACGCGCTGCTGGTGGATAACACCGGTGTATGGCGTGACGCCGACGGCCTGGGCCAGCACCTGGCTTGCCCGGGTATCGATCGCGTTGTTCTGACCGCGCCTGGCAAAGGCAAGCTGAAGAACATCGTTCACGGCATCAACCACGGTGAAATCACCGCTGATGACAAGATCATTTCCGCGGCTTCCTGCACCACCAACGCCATCGTGCCGGTGCTCAAAGCCGTCAACGACAAGTTCGGCATCATCAACGGTCACGTTGAAACGGTTCACTCGTACACCAACGACCAGAACCTGATCGACAACTTCCACAAAGGCGATCGCCGTGGCCGTAGCGCCGCGTTGAACATGGTGATCACCGAGACCGGTGCTGCCACCGCTGCTGCCAAGGCGCTGCCTGAGCTGGCCGGCAAGCTGACCGGTAACGCGATCCGCGTTCCGACGCCTAACGTGTCGATGGCCATTCTCAACCTGAACCTTGAGAAAGCCGCCACCCGTGAAGAGATGAACGAGTACCTGCGCTACATGGCGCTGCACTCCGATCTGCATAAGCAAATCGACTACGTCAATTCGCAGGAAGTGGTTTCCACCGACTTCGTTGGCTCGCGCCACGCAGGCGTAGTGGACGCTGAAGCAACCATCAGCCAAGACAACCGCGTTGTTCTGTACGTTTGGTACGACAACGAATTCGGTTACAGCTGCCAGGTGGTTCGCGTGATGGAAGACATGGCCGGTGTAAACCCGCCTGCATTCCCGCGCTAAGCATTAGCCGCACATGAAAACGCCCCGACTTTGGTCGGGGCGTTTTTGTTTGTGGCGTTTGTCAGTTACAGGTGTGTTGCCTGAATGGGCCTCTTCGCGAGCAAGCCCGCTCCCACATTGGTCCTGCGTACACAGATCCACTGTGGGAGCGGGCTTGCTCGCGAAGGCGATCTATCGAGCGCCGCCTACTACAGCCGCCTGCGCTGTCCGCAATTCATGCTTGTTGCCCCGGAACAACACCAGCGTCGCAATCAGCCCCAACACCGCCGCGCCACTGAGCCAGATCCCCGGCGCAGCCTTGTTGTCCAGCACATGAATCAGGTACGTACACGCCGCCGGCGTAAACCCCCCGAATGTTGCAGTCGCCAGGCTGTAGGCCAAAGAGAATCCAGTTGTACGAACTTCCACCGGCATGATCTCGGTCAGCGCCACTACCATGGCGCCGTTATACGAGCCATACAGGAACGACAGCCACAATTCGACGATCAGCAAGTGGCTGAAGCTCGGGTTTGCTACCAGCCATGACAGGGCAGGGTAGGCGGTGAGGATCGCCAGAATCGTCGCCGCCAGCAGTAAGGGTTTGCGTCCGATCCTGTCGGAAACAGAACCCATGACCGGCAGCCAGAAGAAGTTCGACAGGCCAATGCACACCGTCACCAGCAATGCATCCAGATCCGACAGATGCAGTTCGGCTTTACCGAAGGTCGGGGTGTAGGCGGTGATCAGGTAGAACGACACTGTGGTCATCACCACCAACGCCATGCCGGCGATGACGATGCCAAAGTTCTGTCCAATCGAACGAACGATGTCCCGCAGGGTAGGGCGATGTTTGCGCGCCTGGAATTCCGGCGTTTCTTCCAGCGAACGACGAATCACGAAGATCACCGGCACGATCATGCAGCCGATCAGGAACGGCACGCGCCAGCCCCAATCACCCATTTGTTCGGGGCTGAGCCAGTGGTTCAAGCCAACACCCAGCAGGCCGGCGAATACCACCGCCGCTTGCTGACTGGCGGACTGCCAACTGACAAAGAAGCCTTTGCGGCCCGGGGTGGAAATCTCGGCGAGGTAGACCGACACACCGCCCAGTTCCACCCCGGCCGAGAACCCTTGCAGCAAACGACCGAACAGCACAATCAGCGGCGCCGCAACGCCCAAAGTGGCGTAACCCGGCACACAGGCAATCAGTACCGTGCCGGCCGCCATCATCGCGAGGGTGATGATCAGCCCTTTGCGTCGACCATGGCGGTCGATATAGGCGCCGAGGAAAATCGCCCCCAATGGACGCATCAGGAAGCCGGCCCCGAAGGTGGCCAGGGACAACATCAGGGAGGCGAAAGCGCTATCGGCAGGGAAGAAGGTCTTGGCAATGGCCGTGGCGTAAAAGCCGTAGACCATAAAGTCGAACATCTCGAGAAAGTTACCGCTGACAACGCGAAAAATCGCTTTGCCTTTGCTCGTGTTGGAGGACATGTGTAGGTACTCACGCTGGTAAATCTTGTTTGAAACGCTGCACCTGTGGGAGTGAGCCTGCTCGCGATGGCGTGGGGTCAATCGGCATTGATGTTGGCTGACACACCGCTATCGCGAGCAGGCTCGTTCCCACAGGTTTTGCGTTTGACTGACGGGCGCTGGCAGACCTCGCTCTCGAGCGCTCTGAAGCCCATAATGGCGGGCGCGGTTTTGAGGGGGGATGAAGATTTGTTAACTGGACGGTGGACTTGGATCGTGATGCTGGCCGGTGTTTTGTCCGGTTGTGGCAGCGGCGACAGCCTGGAGCGCTTCGATGGCCCGACCATGGGCAGTCGTTATTCCATTCAATACGTAAGGCATTCCTCCACACCCGGGCCGAAAGCGGTGCAGACCGAAGTGGAAAATATCCTCGCTGAAGTGGATCGACTATTCTCGACCTATCGCAGCGACTCGGTTATCGAACGCTTCAACGCACTGCCGGCCGACCGCTGTCAGGTCATGCCTGGCCCGGTGCTCGAATTGATCCGTGTGGGCGAGCAACTGTCTTCGCAAAGCGAAGGCTCCTACGACCTGACCGTGGAACCGCTGCTCAATCTCTGGGGCTTTGGCCCGCAGGGCCGTAAGGAAAAAGTCCCGACTGCCGAAGCGCTCGCCGAAGTCAGGCAGCGTGTCGGTCACGCGCACCTGCGCATCGATGGCGATAAATTGTGCAAGGACGCCGCGGTCGAGGTCGACTTCAACAGCGTCGCCGCCGGTTACGCAGTCGATACAATTGCCGCAAAACTCGAAGCAATGGGCATCCACAACTACCTCGCCGAAGCCACTGGCGAACTCAAGGCTGCCGGCAAAAAACTCGACGGCTCACCGTGGCGCATCGCCCTGGAAGAACCCCGCGACGACCAACAAGTGGCCGAGCGCATCATCGCCGTCGACGGCTACGGCGTTTCCACTTCTGGCGACTACCGCAACTATTTCGAGCAGGACGGTCGGCGTTATTCCCACACCTTCGATGCCCGCAGCGGGGCGCCGGTCCTACATGCCCTGGCGTCAGTCACGGTGATTCATCCTTCAGCGTTGATGGCCGATGGCTTATCGACGCTGTTGCTGATTCTGGGTCCCGAAAGGGGCTGGGACTATGCCGAAGCGCATGACATCGGTGCATTCTTTGTCATTCGTGCCGATACAGGATTCGTCACACGAACCACGCAGGCTTTTGAGCGCCTGAGTGGCGGAAAAACCGAGTGATCGCGGCGATTCAAGCAGCAAAGACTGGCGTTGTAGTGCAGGCAAAACTAGCCTACGACGCGACCAAGGGTTAATGTGCGCGGCGTTGACGCTTATATAGACTGTGTCCGGGTTCTGCACTGGCCCCAAATTGTTCCTTCACGCCGCAGATCGGCGTGATTTAGCCGCAGGTGCCGAGGGCGCCGCGGCCTGTTCTGAGGAGTATGCATGGCTGTCTACAACTACGACGTGGTGGTGCTGGGTTCCGGCCCGGCGGGAGAAGGCGCGGCAATGAACGCCGCCAAAGCAGGGCGCAAGGTGGCGATGGTCGATAGCCGTCGCCAGGTCGGCGGCAACTGCACCCACCTGGGCACCATCCCGTCCAAGGCACTGCGTCACTCGGTCCGGCAGATCATGCAGTTCAACACCAACCCGATGTTCCGGGCCATTGGTGAGCCGCGCTGGTTCTCGTTCCCGGACGTGTTGAAAAGCGCTGAAAAAGTCATCTCCAAACAAGTCGCATCGCGCACCGGCTACTACGCCCGTAACCGCGTCGACGTGTTCTTCGGCACCGGCAGCTTCGCTGACGAGCAAACCATTGAAGTGGTCTGCGCCAACGGCGTGGTCGAAAAACTGGTGGCCAAGCACATCATCATCGCCACCGGCTCGCGCCCTTATCGCCCGGCGGACATCGATTTCCACCACCCGCGTATCTACGATAGCGACACCATCCTCAGCCTCGGCCACACCCCGCGCAAACTCATCGTTTACGGCGCCGGCGTGATCGGTTGCGAGTACGCGTCGATCTTCAGCGGTCTGGGGGTGTTGGTTGAGCTGGTGGACAACCGCGGTCAGTTGCTGAGCTTCCTCGACTCGGAAATTTCCCAGGCCCTGAGCTATCACTTCAGCAACAACAACATCACGGTTCGCCACAACGAAGACTACGACCGCGTCGAAGGCGTGGACAACGGCGTGATCCTGCACCTCAAGTCCGGCAAGAAGATCAAGGCCGATGCCTTGCTCTGGTGCAACGGCCGTACCGGCAACACCGATCAGTTGGGCCTGGAAAACATCGGCGTGAAGGTCAACAGCCGTGGCCAGATCGAAGTGGACGAGGCCTACCGTACCTGCAAGCCGAACATCTACGGTGCCGGTGACGTGATTGGTTGGCCGAGCCTGGCCAGTGCCGCTCACGACCAGGGTCGTTCGGCCGCTGGCAGCATCGTTGACAACCAAAGCTGGCGCTTCGTCAACGACGTGCCGACCGGCATCTACACCATTCCGGAGATCAGCTCGATCGGCAAGAACGAGCAGGAGCTGACGCAGGCCAAGGTGCCGTATGAAGTGGGCAAGGCGTTCTTCAAGGGCATGGCGCGTGCGCAGATTGCCGGCGAACCGCAAGGCATGCTGAAGATCCTGTTCCACCGCGATACCCTGGAGGTGCTGGGCGTTCACTGCTTCGGTTATCAGGCGTCGGAGATCGTTCACATCGGTCAGGCGATCATGAACCAGCCGGGCGAACAGAACACGCTGAAGTACTTCGTCAACACGACGTTCAACTACCCGACCATGGCCGAAGCCTATCGGGTAGCGGCGTACGATGGCCTCAACCGGCTTTTTTGAGTGGCTCCGGCCGGTGGCCTGAGCCGGCCGGGGAGACCGATTTCAGCAATTCTCGAGCGTGGCGCTGGCCAAACCGGGAAAGTCTGTAATCAGGCTGTCAACGCCGAAGTCGGCGAGCCTGCGCATTAGCGCGGGCTCGTTGACTGTCCATACCGACACATGCAGCCCCTGACGCTGCGCCTTCTGCAGGCGTTCCGGCGTACACAGGGTCCAGTTCAGCGCCAGAATCTCACAGCCATAGCTTTGCGCGACCTTCAACGGATCCAGCCAGGCGTACTCGGCCACCAATCCGCGGGACACGTCCGGCACGAAGTCCAGCGCGGCTTTCAATACTTCCCGCGAACTCGAGGTGATCGTCACCTTGTCGAGCAGGCCGAAACGCTGAGCCATTTCGCGAATCGCCAGCACGGTTGTCGCAGCGCGAGTGCGTGAAGCGCTTTTGACTTCCAGTTGCCAGTGCTCGAAGTCGCATTTCTCGAACAGTTCTTCCAGGGTTGGAATCGGGCACGGTTTGATCCAGCCCGGTCCCCCCTTGCGTGCATCGTAGGTCACCAGCTCGGCCGCCGTGTGCTCGACGACTTTGCCGCGACGGTCGGTGGTGCGCTTGAGTGTCGGGTCGTGGATGACCATCAGCTCGCCGTCCATGGACAGGTGCAGGTCCAGTTCGCAGCGGCGCACGCCGTGCTTGAGGCATTGCTGAAAACTGGTCAGCGTATTTTCCGGTGCTTCGCCCTTGGCGCCGCGATGGCCGTAGATGAGGGTCACGGTTCTTCCTTAAATTAAATGCCTGATTCGTTTTGTTCGCGGGCCAGACGTCGTTCCTGGGCCTGCTTCTGCAAAATGTAGCGGGCCAGCAATTGGCGCTGGGCATCGGTCGGGTACTCGAACTCGGTACCGACGTCGTAGCCGTCGCCTTTACGATCGCAATGGGTGACGCGAGCCCGCAACAAGAGTCCGAGGGCTTGCGGCATCAGCACCAGCTTCACCGACAGGTGCGCGCCCGTGGCAAGTGGCGTCGGATGCTGAAAGTCGATCCCGCCTTCGGAAATGATCACCGGCTGCGGCTCGCCGATCTGCCCGAGTACGGTGATTGCGATCACCTGGCTCAGCAAATCGATGCGTTTATTCTGGGATTTCAGGAATGCAGCGAGGTTGCGGTCGCGCTCACTGATCTGGCGCAACAGGTGCTGTGACTCGAATTCGCTCAGGTGCAGCTCGCTGAGCAAGTTGAACAGGGGGGAAGCATCCTGCAACACTTCCTGGCCTGCGGCTTCGGGAGTGGACAGGGGCCGAATTTCCAGTGCGATCGTGTCCTCGATACGGTAGTATTCGCGGCGATCTTCTTCATCTAATGTCGACATGGCGAACCCATGGTAGCGGCGGTGGTCTGAGTGTAAAGCTGGTTATCGACCCCCGCCACAAGGACGTTCCTTTTCCCTCCGAACAAGCCCCGACATGTTCAGACCTCTCTTCGTATTTATTGGCACGCGTTATACCCGTGCAAAGCGTCGCAATCATTTTGTGTCGTTCATTTCCCTGACCTCGATGATCGGACTCGCCCTCGGCGTGGTCGTGATGATCGTGGTGCTGTCGGTCATGAACGGCTTCGATCATGAGATGCGCACCCGCGTGCTGGGCATGGTGCCCCACGCGACCATCGAGTCCGGTGAACCGATCAGCGACTGGCAAAGCCTGGCTGCCAAGGTCAAACAGAACCCGCAGGTGACGGCCGTTGCGCCGTTTACCCAGATGCAGGGGTTGCTGACCAACAACGGCAAGGTGTCCAAAGTCCTGCTCAATGCCATCGACCCTGCGCTGGAACGGCAGGTCTCGATCATTGATAACTTCATGCAGCAGGGCAAACTCGATGACCTGGCGCCGGGCAGTTTCGGCATCGTCATTGGTGACAAGGCCGCGGCCAAGTTGGGTGCGGCGATCGGCGACAAGCTGACGTTCGTGGCGCCGGAAGTCACCGTGACCCCGGCCGGGATGTTCCCGCGCATGAAACGCTTTACCGTGGTCGGCATCTTCCATGTCGGCGCCGGTGAGCTGGACGGCTACCTGGGCATCACCAATCTGCAGGATCTGGCCAAGCTGCATCGCTGGAAACCGGATCAGGTCCAGGGCATCCGCCTGAAATTCGACGACCTGTTCCAGGCGCCACGCGTCGCGTGGACCATCGCCCAGCAACTTGGCGAAGACCATTTCTATGCCCGCGACTGGACGCGCACCCACGGCAATCTGTATCAGGCGATCCGCATGGAAAAGGCCATGATCGGTTTGCTGTTGCTGCTGATTGTCGCCGTTGCTGCGTTCAATATCATCTCCACGCTGGTGATGGTGGTGAACGACAAGAAGGGCGACATCGCGATTCTGCGCACCCTGGGCGCCACGCCGGGTTCGATCATGGCGATCTTCATGGTGCAGGGCACCGTCATTGGTGTGGTCGGGACGCTGATCGGCGCCGTGGTCGGGATCTTCGCCGCGCTGAACGTCAGCGCCGCGATCTCGGCCCTGGAAGGGCTGATCGGGCACAAATTCCTCAACGCTGACGTGTACTTCATCGATTACCTGCCGTCGCAAGTGCAGAGCCAGGATGTGTTGATGGTCTGCGCCGCCGCGTTGGTCCTGAGTTTCCTCGCCACCCTGTATCCAGCCTGGCGTGCCGCGCGCACCCAGCCTGCGGAGGCGCTACGTTATGAGTGAGTTGGGCATGAGTGATAAAGCAATCTTGAGCTGCCGCAACCTGGGCAAATCCTACGAGGAAGGTCCGGAGTCGGTAGAGGTTCTGGCTGGTCTGCAACTGGAGTTGCATCCGGGCGAACGCGTGGCGATTGTCGGGACCTCGGGCTCGGGCAAAAGTACCTTGCTCAACTTGCTGGGCGGCCTCGATACACCGACCAAGGGCAGCGTCTGGCTGGCCGGTGAAGAGCTGTCGGCGCTGAACGAAAAGGCTCGCGGTTTGCTGCGCAATCGGTCGCTGGGTTTCGTTTACCAGTTCCACCACTTGCTGCCTGAGTTCACCGCGCTGGAAAACGTCTGCATGCCGCTGCTGATCGGCAAGACGGCTATCCCGCAAGCGCGTCAGCGTGCGACTGCATTGCTGGAACGGGTAGGGCTGGGCCATCGCCTGGAACACAAACCGGCCGAATTGTCCGGTGGCGAGCGTCAGCGTGTGGCCATCGCCCGCGCCCTGGTGAACAACCCAGGCCTGGTGATGCTCGACGAGCCGACCGGCAACCTCGATTCCCACACCGCCCAGGGCATTCAGGATTTGATGCTGGAACTCAGCACCTCGATGCGCACGGCGTTCCTGGTGGTGACTCACGACATGAACCTGGCTCGCCAGATGGATCGCGTCCTGCATTTGCAGGAAGGTTACCTGACGCCCATCTGATTGACCGAAACCCGACGTACTGAACAGTACGTTGGGTCTTTTATTTTTATACGGTGCCCAGCGAATGTTCAGACCGTTATCGATCTTTATCGGCGCGCGCTATACCCGCGCCAAGCGCCGCAATCGCTTTGTTTCCTTCATCTCGATGACCTCGATGATCGGCCTCGCCCTGGGCGTGCTGGCGATGATCGTGGTGTTGTCGGTGATGAACGGCTTCCAGCGCGAAATGAGCTCGCGCATCCTCGGCATGGTGCCTCACGCGACTATCGTTGGCGTCAATCCGATCGACGATTGGCAGCCCGTCGCGGCGGCGGCCATGAAGAATCCTGAAGTGACGGCCGCTGTGCCGTTCACCGAGATGGAAGGCATGCTGTCCTACAAGGGGACGATGCAGCCGATCCAGGTCAGCGGTGTTGATCCGGCGCTCGAAGGCAAGGTGTCGATCGTCGCCCAGCACATTGTTCAGGGGCGTCTCGATGCCTTGAAGCCGGGTGAGTTCGGTGTGGTGATCGGTGAGATCACGGCGCGCCGTTTCCGATTGAACGTCGGCGACAAGATCACCCTGATCGTGCCGGAAGTCAGCACCGCACCGGGCGGCATCACCCCGCGCATGCAGCGGTTGAACGTGGTCGGCGTGTTCAAGGTCGGCGCCGAACTGGACGGTTCCATGGCGCTGATCCACGTGGCCGATGCCGCGCAGATGCAGCACTGGGCGCCGAATCAGGTACAGAGCGTGCGCCTGGCGGTGAAGGATTTGTACGCGGCGCCGAAGGTTTCCAGCGATATTGCTGGCGGCCTGGGCACCGCTTACAAGGCTGATGACTGGACTCACACACAGGGCAGTCTGTTCAGTGCGATGAAGATGGAAAAAACCATGATCGGTTTGCTGTTGCTGATGATCGTCGCCGTGGCGGCGTTCAACATCATCGCAACCCTGATCATGGTGGTGAACGACAAAGGTGCGGACATCGCGATCCTGCGGACCATCGGCGCCACGCCGCGGCAGATCATGGCGATCTTCATGGTGCAGGGCACCGTGATCGGGGTTGTCGGTACGTTGATTGGTGGCGTGCTTGGCGTGATTGCGGCGCTGAACGTCAGTGAACTGGTGGGTTGGATGGAGCGGGTCAGCGGGCAGCACATCTTCACTTCAGACGTGTACTTCGTCAGTAACCTGCCTTCCGAACTGCAGGGGGCGGATGTGCTGTTGATCTGCTCCGCCGGGTTCATCCTGAGCTTCCTCGCCACCGTTTACCCGGCATGGCGTGCGGCGAAAGTCGAACCGGCTACTGCGTTGCGGTATTCGTAAGCCTGTAGATCGCTATCGCGAGCAAGCCCACTCCCACAGGGTTTCGAGTCGTTCACACCATTGTGATTCAACTCGGTCACTGTGGGAGCGGGCTTGCCCGCGAAGGGGCCAGACCTGCTGGCCTCAATCCCCCTTGGGCAACTCAATCACAAACCGTGTCCACCCGTTATCCGATTCGCAATGAATCTGCCCACCATGGGCGCGGATGATTGACTGAGTGATCGCCAGCCCCAATCCCGCATGTTCACTACTGCCTTCCTGGCGCGCCGGATCAGCCCGGTAGAAGCGATCAAACAATCGCGGCAGCAACGCCCCGTCAATTCCGTCGCCGCTGTTCTCGACCGTCAGGCTCAATCCCTTGGGCTGATCAACAATCCGCACCCGAACCTCGCCTTCGACCGGCGTAAACCGCAACGCGTTATCCAGCAAATTGGAGAGCGCCCGCCGCAACATGCTGCGATCGCCCTCCATGCGCGCACTGCCTTCACGACTCAACCTGACCTGTGCGTCCTCCGCCAACGGTGCAAAAAACTCCAGCAATAAATCCGCTTCTTCCGCCAGCTCCAGCGGTTCGCGCTTGGGCATCAACAACCCGTGGTCGGCCTTGGCCAGGTACAACATGTCGTTGACCAGTTGCGCCATCCATTGCAGTTCTTCGAGATTGCTGTGCAGTGCTTCGCGGTAATCCTCGATGGGACGTGGGCGGGTGAGGGTGACCTGGGTGTGGGTCAACAGGTTCGACAACGGCGTGCGCAATTCATGGGCGATGTCGGCCGAGAAGGCCGATAGCCGCTGAAAAGAGTCGTCGAGGCGTCCGAGCATGGCGTTGAAGTTGTGGGCCATTTCCGCGAGTTCTGGCGGCATGTTCTTTTCGGGCAAGCGCGCATTGAGCGATTGCGCTGAAACGCCGCAGGCAACCGCACTCATGCGTCGTAACGGCCGCAACCCACTGCGCGCTGCCCAGGCACCGAGCAGGGCAGTGGCCAGTGCCGACAAACCGACGGTCAACCAGATCAGGTGCTGCATGCGTTGCAGAAAGTGCTGGTGATGGGTGATGTCCAGCAGCAAGGTCAACTGCGGCGAATCGGGTTTGTCGAGGTACAACGGAGCGTTGAGGACGCGGTAGTCGGTACCTTCGCTGCTCACCGTGGATAAACCCGCCTGGGTAGGTAATTCCTGGGGCAGGCGCGTCGAACTGTCATACCAGCGCTTGCCGTCGCTGCCGGTGATCCGCAGCGACAGATCAGCCTGTCGGCTCAATTCATCAGCCAGTTTGACTTCGCTTTCACTCGACTGAATGTCATGAAGTGCCCGACGCAACCCAATCAACTTGCCGTCCAGCAACTGTTGATCGAGCTCAACGAAATGCGCTTCACTGGCCCGACTGAACAACACCCCGGCAAACAGCGACACCACGGCGGTGCACGCCGCAAACAGCAGCGCCAGGCGACTGCTTAACGAAAGCCGACGCATCAGGCGGGGCGCTCTTCAAGGACGTAACCCATGCCACGCACGGTGTGAATCAACTTGTTGGGGAATTCATCGTCGATCTTCAGGCGCAAACGACGGATCGCCACTTCGATGACGTTGGTGTCACTGTCGAAGTTCATGTCCCAGACCTGGGACGCGATCAACGACTTGGGCAGGACTTCGCCTTGTCTGCGCAGGAGCATTTCCAGCAGCGCGAATTCCTTGGCCGTCAGGTCGATGCGCTGACCGCTGCGTTCGACCCGACGGCGGATCAGGTCAAGGCGCAAGTCCGCCAGTTGCAGGCTGGTTTCCTGGGGTGTGGCGTTACCACGGCGCAACAGGCTGCGGACCCGGGCCAGCAGCTCGGAGAAGGCGAACGGTTTGACCAGGTAGTCGTCGGCGCCCAGTTCGAGGCCGTGGACCCTGTCCTCCACCGCGTCGCGCGCTGTCAGAAACAGTACCGGCGTGTCGAGGCCGGCACTGCGCACCGCTTGCAGAATCTGCCAGCCATCGCGACCGGGCAGCATCACATCGAGAATCAACAGCGCGTAATCGCCGGACAGCGCCAGTTGCTGGCCGGCGCTGCCGTCCGCCACCAGTTCAGTATTGAAACCGGCCTCGGTCAGGCCTTGGCGCAAGTAGTGGCCAGTTTTCGGTTGGTCTTCGACGATCAGCAGTTTCATGGGCGACTCGAGGTAAATGGAACGGACGCTTTATACCGTGGGCGGCGTTAATACTGGCCAACCTGACAAAGTTGTAATCTGGCTGTCAGGTTGCGGGCAGTCGCAGCAGTTTAGAGTTTTCCACAGGCTGAACCTTATCTTGTTGGAGTACGACTATGTTTTTGCGCATATCACTGGTGCGTGTCGCGTGTTTGCTGGCGCTGAGCTCGCCGGCGTGGGCTGCCCCGGCGCATACCTACGACTTCGGCCAACCGGCCCCGGCGGCCAAGGCGACTCGCAACGTTGAATTCGTCATGGGCGACATGTCGTTCACACCCAAGGCGATTGATATCAAAGCCGGTGAGACGGTTCGTTTTGTATTGGTGAATAAAGGTCAGTTGTTGCATGAATTCAACCTCGGTGACGCGGCAATGCACGCCAAGCATCAGCAGGAAATGATGAAGATGCAGCAGAGCGGCATGCTCATGCCTACAGGCATGAAGGAAATGGACCACGGCACCATGGCCGGTATGGCCGGTATGGAGCATGGAATGAAACACGACGACCCCAACAGTGTGCTCGTCGAGCCGGGCAAAACTGCTGAGTTGACCTGGACCTTCACCAAGGCCACCAACCTGGAATTTGCCTGTAACATCCCCGGTCATTACCAGGCCGGCATGGTCGGCAAGGTGACTGTCAGTCAGTAAGCACTCAAAGGCGGGAGCAAAGGCTGGTAGAATCCGCTGATTCTTCAGTCAGGTTTCCGCCATGCATCCCGCAGCCGAACACTCGCCGCTGGGCAAATCCAGCGAATACATCGCCACCTACACGCCGTCCTTGCTGTTCCCGATCCCGCGCACCGCGAAATGGGCCGAGCTGGGTCTGACGGCTGAAACCCTGCCGTACAAGGGCGTGGATTTCTGGAACTGCTTCGAACTGTCGTGGCTGTTGCCGTCCGGCAAGCCAGTGGTGGCGATTGGCGAATTCAGTATCCCGGCGGATTCGCCGAATATCATCGAATCGAAGTCGTTCAAGCTGTACCTCAACTCCCTGAACCAGACACCGTTTGCCGACACCGCGAGCCTTGAAGCGACATTGGCCAGAGACTTGTCGGCCGCTGCCGGTAAACCGGTCGGCGTGCGGATTCGCAGCCTGAAGGACGTCGAAGCCGAAGGCGTCGTGGCGTTGCCGGGCGTGTGCATTGATGATCTGGACATCAGCGTCAGCAACTATGAGCATCCGCGCCCGGAACTGCTGCGTTGCGATGAATCGCTCATCGTGGAGGAGAGCGTGCACAGCCATTTGCTCAAATCCAATTGCCCGGTTACGAGTCAGCCGGACTGGGGTAGCGTGGCGGTGCAATACCGTGGCGCGGCGCTGGATCACGCGAGTTTGCTGGAATACATCGTGAGCTTTCGGCAGCACTCGGACTTTCATGAACAGTGCGTGGAGCGGATCTTTCTCGACCTGCAACGGTTGTTGAAACCGGAGAAATTGACAGTGTATGCACGGTATGTGCGCCGCGGAGGGTTGGACATCAACCCGTATCGCAGCACTGAAACCATTCAACTGCCAAACCACCGCCTGGTCCGCCAATAAATAACCCCTGTGGGAGCGGGCTTGCTCGCGATGAGTCCAGCACATTCAACATTGATGTTGACTGACACTCAGCCATCGCGAGCAGGCTCGCTCCCACAGGGTATTGCATTGCAAGTCCCGGATATGAAAAAGCCCCGCTATCACTAGCGGGGCTTTTTTTGTATTCGGCGGGTTCAGATCCCCATGTTGGCCAGGGCTTGCACGATGTTGCGCAAGGTGCCAGCAAGGGTCGGGTGTTCGATTTCGAAGCGTTCAACAGCCAGGTTCACATTGTCGGCGAGGCTGGAGTCCTGGGTTTTGGTTTCGAGTTCCAGTTCCAGTTCGATCTGTTGCATCAGCGCGTGCAGGTCTTCGCGCTCGGCTTCGGTCAGCGGTGGATTCTGTTCCAATTGCTCGCGCAGAGTATTGAGTTGTTGTTGCAGTTCGCGGGCAGGCATGGCGTTCTTCCTTTTATCGATAGGCACTGGCATAGACCGCGGCAGCACGCCAAAGGTCTATGGCTTGACCTTTAGATTAATCCACTCGCGCGCAACCTGCATGATCTCGATCAGGGCTTTTCGCCCTTGAGCCGGCGCAGACTGATGTCGGCCAGGCAGGTGTCGAGTTCACCGAGGTGATCGATCACCGAATGCACTCCCAGGCCGAACAGTTGCATCGTTGCCTTGCCGCGTTTGAATTCCCGCTCCTGCTGAGTCAGCGCCTGCCACTCGTTGGGCGCCAGGCCGCAAAGTGAGCCGCAGGACGCCAGCCCAATCGTCCACAATCCGGCATTGAGCCCCGCTTGCAGCAATCGTGGTTCGCCGCTGACCAGCACGCAACCCTCCAGCCGTTCGACATTCAACGTCATCAGGGCTTGCCAACAGGCATGCGGTGCCGGCCATGGATTATTTGTTTCAGGGTGTTGCGAGGGTTTGATCCATGAAGGCAAGGCAGCAGCCAGTGAATGGCTGAGGGCAGGGGGGAGTTCATCGAGCCAGGCACAGGGAATCTGCTGATGTTGCAAGCTGTGCAGGCTATCCAGCGCGCCGGGCGTAGCCTCAGCGTGTATGGCAGAGGGGATGCCCTGTGCGCGTGTGCGGGCACCGAAATCCACCAGGCAACCACTGAGGCCGAACAGGACGGCGGTCAGGCTGGGCGCAATGTGGGGCAAGGTTTCGGCGTGCGGCATATCAACGTCCCTGAAATAGCCTCAAGGCTAGGGCGCGACAGTGACAGTTGAGTGACACTGATGTGAATCGCTCACAATCATCGCGAATGATCCGCAGGCTACCTTGTGCGCGGTGCTGCCTAAAGCGGCTTTTCCGTCTTATACTAGCCCGCTTAACGCTTGGGCCAAGCGCCCGCGCCAGTACAATCCAAGGAGTTTTTCTATGCGCTGGAGCAATCATCTAGCTCAGTTTTGTGTGTTTACCAGCGTATTGCTGGTTCCGTTCGTTGCACAGGCAGCCTCGGAAGACGACCCTTGGGAAAGCATCAACCGCCCGATCTACAAGTTCAACGATGTGCTCGACACCTATGCGCTGAAGCCTTTGGCCCAGGGTTATCAGTTCGTGACGCCGCAGTTCCTTGAAGACGGCATCCACAATATGTTCCGCAACGTCGGTGACGTCACCAACCTTGCCAACGATATCTTGCAGGCCAAACCGGCCGCCGCTGGCGTCGACACCGCACGCTTGATCTTCAACACCACCTTCGGCCTGCTGGGCTTCTTCGATGTGGGCACCAAGATGGGCCTGCAACGCAATGACGAAGATTTCGGCCAGACCCTCGGCTACTGGGGCGTAGGCAGCGGTCCTTACGTGATGTTGCCGTTGTTGGGTCCAAGCACGCTGCGTGACGCGCCGTCCAAGTATGTCGATGGCTACACCGGCCCGTACCCGTACATCAACGACATTCCCGTGCGTAACTCGATCTACGGCCTGAACATCATCGACACCCGCGCCAGCCTGCTGTCGAGCGAGAAGCTGATCACCGGCGACAAGTACACCTTCATCCGCAATGCGTACTTGCAGAACCGCGAATTCAAGGTCAAAGACGGTCAGGTCGAAGACGATTTTTGATCTCGACCGGTAAAACGAAGAAGGCGGCCCAGTGGGCCGCCTTCTTTCGTTTGGCTTTCCTGACCGGTTTGGCTCGTGGGTTTTTAACCTTCCATTACGTTACGGTTTTGCCGGTTCTTATAACTCCCGGTGATTTGAAATGGAAAGACGTCAAGCGACCATCGGCGTGAGCTTGAAACGCCCCGCGGATGGGAGTACCGTCTGCGCCTTAGAAGGGCACCTCTGGTGTACCTGTGTGTAGGGCAAATGCTCGAAAACAGTGCAGTAGAGAGGCTAGAAAGCGAATCCAGTAGTGTGAGCCGGGACAAAGCCCCTGCCTGCTACGCCAACCTAATTCTGGCGCCGTTTGCCCACATGCCAAAAACCAGTGCCACGCTGCTGATAATCGATGATGACGAAGTAGTGCGCGCGAGCCTCGCCGCCTATTTGGAAGACAGTGGTTTCAGCGTCTTGCAGGCCAGCAATGGCCAGCAGGGTCTTCAGGTATTCGAGCAAGACAAGCCCGACTTGGTCATCTGCGATCTGCGCATGCCACAGATGGGCGGACTCGAACTCATTCGCCAGGTCACCGAGCTGTCACCACAAACCCCGGTGATTGTGGTTTCGGGCGCCGGCGTGATGAACGACGCGGTCGAGGCCCTGCGCCTGGGCGCTGCGGATTACCTGATCAAGCCTCTCGAAGATCTGGCTGTGCTCGAGCACTCTGTGCGCCGGGCCCTGGATCGTGCGCGCCTGTTGCTGGAAAACCAGCGCTACCGCGAGAAGCTGGAAAAGGCCAACCGCGAGCTCGCCGCCAGCCTGAACCTGCTCCAGGAAGACCAGAACGCCGGTCGCCAGGTGCAGATGAACATGCTGCCGGTCAGCCCCTGGACCATCGACGAGTTCCAGTTTGCTCACCAGATCATCCCGTCGCTGTACCTGTCGGGTGATTTCGTCGACTACTTTCGGGTCGACGAGCGTCGGGTAGCCTTCTACCTGGCGGACGTTTCCGGTCATGGCGCCTCTTCAGCCTTCGTTACCGTGCTGCTGAAGTTCATGACCACGCGCTTGCTGTTCGAATCCAAGCGCAGCGGTACATTGCCGGAATTCAAACCTTCAGAGGTCCTTGGTCATATCAACCGAGGCCTGATCAGTTGTAAGCTGGGTAAACACGTCACAATGGTCGGTGGAGTCATCGACGAGGAGACAGGTTTGTTGACCTATAGCATCGGTGGTCATTTGCCGTTGCCTGTGTTGTACACGCCAGACAGTGTTCGTTATCTGGAAGGGCGTGGTCTGCCGGTGGGCCTCTTCAATGAAGCCACCTACGAAGATCACGTACTGGAGCTGCCGCCGACGTTCAGCCTGACGCTGATGTCCGATGGCATTCTGGACCTTTTGCCAGAACCTACACTCAAAGAAAAAGAAGCGGCTTTGCCCCAACGGGTCAAGGCAGCGGGCGGCAGCCTGGATGGTCTGCGGCAGGTTTTTGGATTGGCCACGCTAGGGGAGATGCCGGATGATATCGCCCTGTTGGTGTTGAGCAGGAATCTTTAATGAGTACCGGTAGAATCCAGTTCGCCGAGCAGGATGGCACCTTCGTCCTGAAGTTCGTCGGTGAAGTTCGCCTGACCCTGTGTTCGGCGTTGGATGCGACTATTGAGCGGATCTTCACGGCGTTGAACTTCAACGCAATCGTGATCGACCTGACCGAAACCCGCAGCATCGACAGCACCACGTTGGGCCTGCTGGCCAAGCTGTCGATCCTGTCGCGGCAAAAGGTCGGCTTGCTGCCGACCGTCGTCACCACCCACGAAGACATCACCCGTCTGCTGCAGTCCATGGGCTTCGAGCAAGTGTTCAACATCGTTGACCGCCCGATCCCGTGCCCTGAGTGCCTGACCGACCTGCCAGACCAGGATCAGTCCGAAGAAGTGGTGCGGATCAAAGTGCTCGAAGCGCACAAGATCCTCATGGGGCTGAACGACTCTAATCGTGAAGCGTTCCATGATCTGGTGAATGCGCTGGAACGTCATTGATTGCTTGAAGTGATGTGGGTCCGAAGACCCCATCGCGAGCAGGTTCGCTCCCACATTAGTCTTGCGTCGAACACACCATCCCGGCTCCCCAAAAAATCTCCTGTGGGAGCGAGCCTGCTCGCGAAGGCGCCATAACAATCACCACATCTTTCAGCGCGAAGCCACTACCCAAATTCAACGCAAAAAAAGGGCGAACCCACCAAGGTGTTCGCCCTTTTTGCATCAAGCTAAATCAAATCACAGCTTGGCTTGCAGCAACGCCTCAAGCTTTTCCTGATCGCGAGCGAACTGACGAATACCCTCAGCCAGTTTCTCGGTCGCCATCGCGTCCTCGTTGGACAACCAACGGAACTGCGCTTCATTCAAGCTCAAACGCGCTTCACCAGCGTGACCCGGCGCCAATTTGCGTTCCAGCTTGCCAGTGTCTGCCGCCAGCTTATCAATCAGATCCGGGCTGATGGTCAGGCGGTCGCAACCGGCCAGTTGCTCGATCTGATTCAGGTTGCGGAAGCTCGCACCCATGACCACAGTCTTGTAGTCATTGGCCTTGTAGTAGTTGTAGATGCGTGTCACCGACTGCACGCCCGGATCATCCGCGCCGGTGTAGTCGTTGCCGTTGGCCTTCTTGTACCAGTCGTAGATGCGACCTACGAACGGCGAAATCAGGAAAACCCCTGCATCAGCACACGCCGCAGCCTGAGCGAACGAAAACAGCAGCGTCAGGTTGGTCTGAATGCCTTCTTTTTCCAGAATTTCGGCAGCGCGGATGCCTTCCCAGGTGGAAGCGATCTTGATCAGCACGCGGTCACGGCCAATGCCGGCCTTGTCGTACAGGTCGATCAGACGGTGCGCACGCTTCAATACGGCGTCAGTGTCGAACGACAGGCGCGCATCCACTTCGGTGGAAATACGGCCAGGAATCACTTTCAGAATTTCTTGCCCTACCGCAACGCCAAAACGGTCGCTGGCCAGGCCCACATCGCCCTTGCAGTCGCTGACGCAAGCGTTCAGCAACTCGGCATAACCGGGAATGGCCGCCGCTTTGAGCAGCAGGGAAGGGTTGGTGGTAGCGTCCACGGGTTTAACGCGAGCGATAGCTTCGAAGTCGCCGGTGTCGGCAACCACGGTGGTCATTTGTTTGAGTTGTTCCAGCTTGGAAGTCATGGGCGTGCTCTGTCCTATGGGTCTAATGACATTACCCGAGCGCTGACAGCCACTCAAGGGTGCATGTACGTATCGAAGGCCCCAGCGGCAACAACCTGAAAACGGCTGTTTGAATGGCGGGGCGCGGTATCGGTAAATACGATGCCAAATCAGACCACAGGTTCAACCCAAGCGACCGTTAACGCCCCTCAAGCAACTCCGCCGCCTGATCCAGCAACGCCAAAGGCTCTTTAGCCTTGTGAATATCGACCGACAACAACTGCCGAAACTTGCGCGCCCCGGGAAACCCGGTGCCCAGCCCCAGCACATGCCGAGTGATATGGTGCATCGAGCCGCCCGCATCAATGTGCGCGGCTATATAAGGCCGCAACTGCGCCAGCGCCTCGGCACGGCTGATCACCGGCGCCGTGCTGCCGAACAGTTGCTGATCCACCTCGGCCATCACATAAGGGTTGTGATAGGCCTCACGACCCAACATCACACCGTCGAACGTCTGCAAATGCTCGTGACAGGCTTCCAGCGTCTTGATCCCGCCGTTGAGAATAATCTCCAACTCCGGAAAATCCGTCTTCAACCGCGCCGCCACGTCATAACGCAGAGGTGGAATGTCGCGGTTCTCCTTCGGCGACAACCCCTCCAGAATCGCAATCCGCGCATGCACCGTAAAACTCGTGCACCCGGCATCCCGAACCGTGCCGACGAAATCACACAACTCCTCGTAACTGTCCCGCCCATTAATCCCGATGCGGTGCTTCACCGTCACCGGAATCGACACCGCATCGCGCATCGCCTTCACACAATCGGCCACCAACTGCGGATGCCCCATCAGGCACGCTCCGATCATATTGTTCTGCACCCGATCACTCGGGCAGCCGACATTAAGATTCACCTCGTCGTAACCGTGCTCCTGCGCCATTCGCGCGCAGGCGGCCAAGTCCAGCGGCACACTGCCGCCGAGTTGCAGGGCGAGCGGGTGTTCGGCTTCGTTGTGACGCAGAAATCGGTCGTGATCGCCGTTGAGCAACGCGCCGGTGGTGACCATTTCTGTGTAGAGGAGAGCGTGCTTGGAGAGTAGGCGCAGGAAAAAACGGCAGTGACGATCGGTCCAATCCATCATAGGCGCAACGGAAAACCGCCGAGATAGCGCATGGTTTGAGTTTACTGGGCTGGAGTGGGTGTTTGGTACCATTTGGCTCAACGTATTTATAGCGTGTTTTTAGGCGTTTTCAGGCGTTTTTTCGATGGCACTGGTACAATGTACCAATCACTTTCGGAATTGTACCAGTCGACTATGGCAACGATCAGAGCACGAAAACGCACCGATGGCTCAGTCAGTTACACGGCACAGATACGCCTGTTTCGCGATGGAGCGCAAGTCTACCAAGAGAGCCAGACCTTCGCCCGGAAACAGGCGGCACAAGCGTGGGTGCGGCGACGTGAGGCAGAGCTAGATCAGCCTGGTGCGATTGAGCGAGCGAACCGCAAGGGCGTCACCGTACAGGACATGATCAAGCAGTACCTGGATGAAATGGAGAAAGTCCGGCCGCTGGGTAAAACCAAGGAAGCCACTCTAAATGCTATCGCGGCGACGGAGTTTGGCCAGACCGTTGATTCCGCCATCAACAGTCAGCGATTGGTGGATTTTGCACTCTGGCGTATGAGCAAAGAGGGTGGCGGTGTTCAGCCGCAGACGGCCGGCAATGATCTGGCGCACCTTGGGGCTGTCCTATCGATTGCACGGCCAGCTTGGGGGTATGAGGTCGATATCCACGCGATGGCAGACGCTCGAAAGGTGTTGAGAAAACTGGGTTACAACATGAAAAGCCGCGAGCGGGATCGGCGGCCGACCAAGGACGAGCTGGATAAGGTGCTGGAGCACTTTGTAGGTATTCAACAGCGTCGCCCTAGTTCGATCAACATGCTCAAAGTCACCGGCTTCGCGTTGTTCTCCACGCGTAGGCAAGACGAGATCGGCCGAATGCTTTGGGAGGATGTCGATGAAGAGCGTCAGCGGGTGATGGTGCGGGACATGAAAAACCCAGGCCAGAAGCTTGGCAACGATGTTTGGTGTCACCTCCCGGATGAAGCCTGGCGCATTCTGAAAAGCATGCCAAAGGAGCGTGCAGAGATTTTCCCCTATAACTCGTCATCGATCGCCACTGCCTGGGCAAAGGCGTGCAAGTTTCTGATGATTGAAGATCTGCACTTCCACGATCTGCGGCACGACGGCGTGAGCCGGTTGTTTGAAATGGACTGGGATATCCCACGAGTGGCCAGTGTTTCCGGCCATCGGGATTGGAATTCATTGCGCAGATACACCCATCTGCGCGGGCGAGGTGACCATTATGCCGAATGGCCGTGGTTAGAGAGGATCATTCAGGCGCCTGTGAAGCTAGGCGCCTGGGGCAAGCAGTAAGTTAACTGGCTCGGCGGAACCCGTTGAGCTGATTGCATTCCTTCACTGCAGCCTCCCGCTGCAGGTCAAGGTACGTCGCTAGGTCTGTGATATGGATGCCTTTCGCGCTTTTTTGGCTTGGCTCCATACGTGTGATCGGGATCTTGATTTGACCGGCCATGACTTTGCGCTGGAACATATCTGTGGTCAGGTGCGTGAAGTAGTCTTTGCACACCTGCTCCAGTGGGATAATCGCTCGGCCGTTGTATTGGGCCATCAGTATAAAGGCAGTGTTCATGCCTGAGTCTCCTGCTGGGCCACGGTCAGTAGCGGGTTGGCTCCACGTACAGGCTGCGGGTTGTCTAAAACGGTACGCTTCGAAGCACGACGCGACCACGCTCCAAAGCCCGCTCTGTATGCATAGTGCTCGCGGGCGAACTTGTCGGATGTACACGCACCAGGTGACGTAATGTACGTCCCGCGTTGTTTGCAGTACTGCAGTCCTTCAGGTACTGGAAACTCCTTCTCGAACTCGACGCGCTCGTCAATTTGGGCTGCTTTGGCGGCTGATTGTTCTGGAGTCTCCTGATCACGCAGAAGAGGCTTATACCCCACGACAGGCTGCGCGGGCGGGCAATTCTGAGCGATCAGCGTTGCATCGGGTGTGGCTGCCTCGCGCAGCTTTTCGTGGGGTATAAGTGCCTCGGCAGTGGCGCTGATAGAAGCAGTAATGCCTGCTGCTGCGCAGCAGAGACTCTTTGTTTTTTGCGTGTCGACGTCGTTAGCGTTGCAGAGCAAAGCGGTCGATGCTTGGGTGGTGTGCAGATCCATCTTCATGCCGCTTTCCTCCGGTGTTCGATAGCGAGTTGGTCCATCAGGTGCTGGTGATAGCTCAGCCGTGCTTCGGTGGTTGACCATGGACGGATGATTTCGGCCGTGGGTTCTATGTCGATCAGGCAATCCCAGATGGCCGGGTCGGCGGGCATGAGGTCACGGCGTTCGGTTGCGAGTGCAATAAGGTCTGCATGGCGAACGGATGCTGGTAGTTCGAGTTCAAGGTTGAAGCGGGTGCAGATGCGATCCCAGATCCATTGCTCGACGTCCTGGTAGGCATGCATCCATTGTTTCAGCGGCCGCACCATGTCGCCGACATAAGCTTCGGTCGCGTCGTGTAGGAGTGCTGCCAACTTGTCCTCTTCAGGCACCAGGTCGGCGACCATGCAGCAATGCTGTGCCACGCTGTAGAACTCGCGGGTGTGGCCGTTGAAGCGGCACAGATGCGCGAGCGAATGGGAAATATCGCGTGGATCAATCAGGTCCGCATCAGGCTCATACAGATCAAAGCGCTTGCCGGTATAGGTCAGAATCTGGCTCATGCGGCCTCCTTGACCAGATCGGCCAGCAGCAGCGCGTTCTTGGTGTCTTTGTGCAATTTGCGCAGGGTGTCTGTGCCGATTAGCGTGGCCAACTGGCGGTCGAACTCTTTACGGTAACGGGTCAGCTCCAGCAGCTCGGTAGTGGCTTTGCTGCATCGCTGTTGTAGTGCGCCGGCTACCTGTGGGGGCAGGCGCAGCATTGGAGTAGGGCGGCTCATGCTGCATCCTCCTGTGCTACTGGTTCCAGAAGGGCAGCCATGGCAAGCGCTTGATCGCGGAGGGCGAGTGAATCGCGTTCCAGTTTTTTACCGGTGCGAAATGCACTGAATGTCTCGGCAGCGATTCTCAGTTTTTCGGCGATGTCCAACAGGGACTGGTGTTCTTTCGGACCAAAGATCTGGCTGTCCTTCAGTTTTTTGCAGAGGTGCGCAAGCTGCTTATGGTCGGCTCGAATGAACTGAAGGGATGCTTCTAGTTCGCGGACGGTCCTGGCGCTATCGGCGCGTTGCATGTCCTTCCCGTCTTGTATGCCGACGGTCAGGCCATCGCTACGTCCCACCATGTAGCCAAACCAGAAAAGAAGGCCGGCGGTAATGATGAGTCCGATCAATGCGTAGATTTGAATTGCAGTCATGTGGTGTGCTCCTGGTGATTCCAATAGGCCGGTGGTGGCAGCCATTTGGGTTGTTGGTCTTACTCAGTTGGTTCGTCCTGCGGTCGCAGCATCTCTTCATCCGCCTTGTAGGCACGGATGTCGATCAGTGACGCGACATGCCGGATGTGTGCGTACTTCGGCGCCTTGCGGCTGGTGTCCAGCGTGGTGATGGGCAGCTGAATCCGGCCGCTGTTGATCTCCGCTACAAACGATTGCTCGTTGAGGTTGCGGAAGTACTGCTCGCGCACTTTTTCCAGCGGGATCAGCACGTCGCCGAAGGTGCGGTAGAGCAACTCGACGGTGGCCGTATTGGGTGCTGGCAGTAGACGCAATGGGCTCTGGCTGGTGTTAGTCATTGGCTTGTTGAGCCTCCTTGCATTGTGTTTTTGCCGGGTGATTCCAGGCATTCAGGCAGTGACGTTTGGTCAGCTCCCGCAGATGCTCCGGCACTTCGAGGAGCGCGGCATTGCGCTCCTCGCGTGTGCGCATGGCGATGATCTGGCGGGCGTACTCCCTAGGCCACGTCACGGTTGTCTAGCGGGATAGCTGGTAGATCGAGCCCCAGTTGTTCGGCCAGCCAGAGGATGCCGGGTTGTTTCACCCGGGTTGACTGGCTGTACTGCATGCCTAGTTGGTCGTGGTACCAGTTGCTGTCCTTGATCCGCAGGTACTCGCGGTCGCGGGTCGGATAGGCCGGCAGGTTGCGATCGTTGAGTAGGCCTTTTTTACGCATAAGGCTGATCAGTTTGGGCCGGGTGATGCCCAGATGTTTGGCGGCTTGAGCTAAGGTACGTTCCATGACTGTCCCCCTAAGCTGCATGCGCCGCGGGAGTCGCCACGGCAGCCAAGTGGTTGATGGATTCGGCAACCATTTCATACATCTCGACTTCGGTACCGCACACAGTGAAGCACTTGGTGCGCGGGCGTTTCACTCCGATGCTCATGATGGTGGTGATGCCGGTGCGCGTTTGGTTGCGATGGATGGCGACATGGATTGGTAGTTCGAAGCCAAGGTCGAGGCTCAGCGCGCCGCCAGTGCGCACGAGCTCGAATACCTGCTGCCGGTGCTCGACATCAAAGGTGCCATAGCGTCGGCTCGCGTGAGGAAGGATCAGCAGGTCGGCTGGGTTGTTAGGATCGAAGGGGCCATTGACGATCTCTTCGATGAAGTCGGCCAGCTTGAGGTGCATCTTCGGGGTGTTCGGCAGGGTCAACGTGTGGCGCTCGCTGCCCAGTTCTACGGTGAAGAGCGTGTCTGATTTACTGCGCTCAACCTTCAGGCGGAACGACAGCACTTCTCGCTGCGGAGTGGATCGCAGAGTGTGATTGAAGGTTTCGCTCAGATTGACCTGGGCGTTGAGCAATTGCAGGGTGCGGTTATCCAGCTTGAATTTGCTCATGCTGCGTGCCCTCCGCCGTTCGGGTCGAAAGGTGTAGGCGTGGTGCGGGTTTTCAGTTTTGGTTTGGTGGCGATGAACGCGCAGCCTGATTCGCGGGCCAAGCGGCGAATCTCGAAGATGCGGTAGGGGTCAGCAGCGGCCGGGTGGACGTGCAGGGTGGCTGTGGTGTGCATGGTTTTACCTCGCTCTGTGGTGGAAGAGTGAGATAAATATCAACCAATGGTTGATTTGTGTCAACAACCAAAAATTGGTATTCCTTGCTTGGCGTCGTGCGACCTGCTGGGAGGAAGGGACCAAGTGGTTGTATTCAGAAACATACAGGTTCTATGATGGCGATAAGGTGGCTTTTTAGGCCATGTGATACATCTGCTACTTACACATCGTGCTAGGGATTCACATGCGAATTGGCCAAATTGATATTAAGTTAGATAAAAAGTGGGAGCTACAGGCGTTATATCGCAGGGCTGAGCCTCTTCAGAAACAGCAGGCGTCAAGGAATGCTCAGCTTTAATAATTTGACCGTTTGGATAGTGAAGGGAAGCAATTATGGGGCGGCTAGGTGTAGATTCGAGACTGTTAGATTGGGCGGAAGTTAACGATGATGAATGGACATCTTTGTTGTTGGGGAATGGGTTCAGTATAAATATTTGGGGTGAGTTTAATTATCCTAGCTTGTTTCGTGTGGCACAAAGAGTCGAGGTGGTTCCTCACCTGGTTAGAGAGTCGTTGGCTCTTTTCGACCATCTTGGGACGTCAAATTTCGAGGACGTTCTAAGAATTCTTTACCACTCTCACCTAGTGGATAGTCAGTTGGGCTCCCCTCAATCTGATCAGATTGAAGATCTATATGTTAATACCAAGGACTCATTGTCTGCGGCGATAAACTATGCGCACGTCCCCCCTGATTTTCGTGGTTTAAGAAATATAAATACCATTTTGGCTGAGTACAAGGATGTTTTTACTACCAATTATGATCTAATTCCTTACTGGGCAATAATGAAGGATTCGTACGATTTTAGAGACTTTTTTTGGGGAGGGAATAATAGTTTTGATTTGAATGATGTTGGTGTGCCTCGCGACAAAACGGTGATTTACTATCTCCATGGTGCGGTGCATTTGATTGAGAAACCTGATGGAACTACTAAGAAATTGGTGGGCGCGGGTTTTGAGCGTCTGTCGGATTTGTTCGATCTAGATCATCCCGAGCAAATACCTTTAATGATCTCCGAAGGTAGTTCTGCATCAAAGTTCTCAAGAATTAAGAGGAATGATTATCTTCGATTTTGTTATAGTCGTTTAAGCACTTTGGCGGGCAATTTAGTGGTGATGGGGCATTCGCTCCATCAGAACTATGATCAGCATATACTTGATGCGATAAGCGACAGTGATGTTGAAAGAATAGCAGTAAGCGTCTGGCCGCATATGAGTGAGATTGACATAATTTCGTTCAAAACACGTTTGATGCGAGAGCTGGATGGTAAAGACTTATATTTCTTTAATTCTGAAACGCATCCATTGGGAGTGCCCGAATTGTGCGTGAATGAGGATTTTTAAATTATTCTGGAATAAACGACCCAACGACTTTTCCACAAATATGAGTCTCTTCCGTAATATCAATGATTGGGTATTGCGGATTGATGGGCCTTAAAAACTGACGTCCAGCATCTTCGACTAAAATCTTGAACGTGGCTTCATTCGTGCGAGGAACTCTGGCAATAACTCGATCCCCCGTTTTAGTTTCTGCCTCGGGATCAACGAAGATAATACATCCCGTTGGGTAGCTACGGCCTGGCCCAGGGTTAGTCATCGAATCGCCCATAACTTTAAGCGCGTATCCGTTCGAACTAATTGGTACAGGGCAAGAGAGCCAAGTGTCGGCATCGTAAGGCTCAAAATTTGAGATTGCCTCGCACCAGGCGCCAGCTTGAACCCAAGAGATAAGTGGGACCTTGTCAAAGCGTTGCGTGACTTCGCTAATGTTGCTCTGTTCGCGGCCAATGTGCCGATGCAAATTACTTACAATGATCTTCTCTTTAGGCAGCACACCATATTCCAGCCACTCCCGGCGCACCTTCAGCCAGAAGCAGAGCGCAGTCATGCTGTCCGCCTCGGGCATTGCCTCGCCGTTCAGCCACTTGCTGACCGCCTGGGTTGTCTTATCGACCCCCAAAATCTTCAACTGACGTTGGATGTCCACGCCGCGACCCCGGCTGCGTACGCCGGCATCGTCGAGGGCTTCGTGTAAGCGCGAGCTGAAAGCGGCGCGTAGTGCATTTTTATCAACCATAGGTTGAGAGTGCCACGGAGCTTGCGCAATAGTCAGTTGATGTTTAATATCAACTCCGAGTTGATAAATGGAGGTTGCCATGTTGGACCCCGCAGATTTTCCGAACGCCATCGCGTTCGCTTTTGAGGCAGTAGGCGGCATTGGGGCCGCCGCCAAGGTGTGCGACAGGAGTTATCAGGCGCTGAACAAGTGGCGCCTGGCAGCCAGCCTGCCGCGAACCGACTACACCGGTGAAACGAAATACGCAGTGCTGTTGGCGACAGCTGCAAAGCAGAAGGGCAACCCGTTTGAGTCTGCCTGGTTGCTGAATGCATCCGCACCACAGAAGGCTGCTGCATAGCATAGTCAGAAAAAAGGCGACCCAAAGGCCGCCCAGTTCCTCCCGGCACACACCACCACAGTGCTGTCGGGTCGCGATAAAGATAGGCAGGCACACCACATGCGCACCGCCGACCTTTATCGCGCTGCCAAGGCACGGATGCCTTGGAGTTGCTGCCTTCTCCACCACAGATTGGGCAGCTGTTGCGCCAGAGGTGAACGACGGATCGTTTGCCTCGGCACGGTGCCGGTTTTGATCTTGAGGATCTAGCCGGCGTTTGGGCCTCTTCAAGCCACGCGGCAAATGTATCACCACTGCACGCCGCGGGCACTGGCAACCTGTAAGGATTAATGCCATGAGCCGAATCGCTCTGAGTTGTGTAGATCGGGCGCAGCGGGAAGTCCTGCCGCTCGATTTAGCGCTTTACCATGCTGCTCGGGATTACCCCGGTGGCGCTGCTGCAATTGCCGCCACCACCGGCAGAAACCCCACCACGCTGCAGCACAAGCTTTCTCCAACCCACCCCAGTCACACGGTGAACATTCAGGAGTTTGGCGAGATCCTGGAACTGACCAAGGACCGCCGTATTCTCGATGCGGTGCATGCGTTGGTGGGGGATACGACCTGGCAAGAGTTGGCCGAGGCGTACACCAATGACATGCCCGAGACATTGACCACAGGTATTGCCGCGTACTTCCGGCAGGTCGCCGATCTGGCTGATACCTGGGCCAAGAGCATTGGCGATGGTGTAGTGACTGACCACGAACTGGCCGAGATCCGCTTGCAGGTTTTCCGTGGTATTCAGGGGCTGCTGGGGATGTTCAACCGGGCCTCTTACGTCAACCAGACAACTCGGGGGGCGGACCGTGGCTGATATCGCTGATTTTGCGAATGACCTGGTGCAAGAGCGCATCGATCAGGCACTGGCGGCTCGTAACGCGGCCAAACCTGCGTCTGCCCCTCACTCTTTTATGTTCTGCGATAACTGCGATGAGCCGATCCCAGAGGCTCGACGGCTCGCCGTTCAAGGTTGCATTTACTGTGTGTCCTGTCAGGCCGTTGATGAAGTGTTGGAGGCTCGACATGCTCGATGAGGTTCTCGGTCAATTCGCAGACTATGGCCTTGAGCCGGCGCAGCCTCTGATTTTCGGCAAGCTGACCCGCTGCAAGACTTCGCAGGACAAGGGCAAGGAAAAGAACGGCTGGTATGTGGTGCACGAACACCGCACGGAGAAGGGCGAAACGCTGATCTTCGGTAGCTTCGGTGACTGGCGCTCCGGCGAGTCGCAGAAGATCAAGGTCAAGACCGGGCGCATGAGTCCGGAAGAGCGCGAGGTCATGCGTGCTCGTCAGGAGGATGCCAAGCGCCGCGCCGCCGAGATCGCCGCCAATGCGGCACGTCGAGCGGCGAACCGCGCGGCCGGGATGTTCAAGCGTATGCCGGAGAAGGGCCGTAGTGCCTATCTGGATCGAAAGCAAATTGTCGGTTTCGGCGTTCGTTACGCACCGCGCTCAGGCGCGTTTTTGGTGCCTATGTGTAACGCCCGGGATCAGATTGTCGGCTTGCAGGTGATCTATCCCGAGAAGCAGGAAGACACCGGTCGCGACAAATCCTACTGGCCTTACGGCATGTCGAAAGAGGGCGCCTTTCATCTGATCGGACCTCACCCAGAACCGGGCGAACCGGTGCTGGTGTGTGAGGGCTACGCGACAGGCGCTAGCCTGCATATGGCGACCTCGTTGACGGTGGCCGTCGCGTTTGATGCGGGCAACTTGCTCGCTGTCTGCAAGGCCATGCGCGAGCGTTTTCCTGGCTGCCCACTGATAGCCTGCCGCGATGATGACTGGAAAACCAAACGCCCGAATGGCGAGCCTTGGAACCCCGGTGAAGAGAAAGCCAGCAATGCCGCGTTGATTGTCGGTGGCCAGGTTGTCGGCCCGATCTTCTCGGTTGAGCGCGAGGACAAATGGACCGACTTCAATGACCTGCATGTTGCCGAGGGTCTGGAAGCGGTCCGCCGTCAGGTGTTGGCGGTGGTTAAGCCGCCGGCTGCTGGGGGCTGGAAGGATCAGCTGGCCCGCACCGAAAGCGGCGCCTTGATCGCGCACATGCAGAACGTCGAGCTGATTCTTGGCAATGACGAGCGCTGGGCCGGGGTGATCAGCTACAGCGCGTTCAGTTCGAAGCTCGTCAAGCTGCGGTCTGCGCCCTATGGCGGCGGCACTGGCGATTGGGCGGATATTGATGATGTCCGGGTGATGAAGTGGCTCGCGCAGCAATACAACCTGCGGGTGAAGTCGTCCCATGTGATTGAGGCGGTGAGTGTGGTTGCTCATGACCATGCCTTTCATCCGGTGCGTGAGTACCTGGGAAAGCTGGATTGGGACCGTGTCCCTCGGCTGGAGAGTTGGCTGAGCGATGTGATGGGCGTCCAGTCCAGCGACTACTCGGCCAAGGTGGGGAAGCGCTGGATGTTATCGGCGGTGGCTCGGGTGATGAAGCCTGGCTGCAAGGCTGACTCGGTGATGATCCTCGAGGGCGCACAGGGGGCCGGTAAATCAACGGCGATGAGCATCCTCGGCGGCGAGTGGTTCATGGACACGCCTTTTGCTCTCGGCGACAAGGACGGTTTTCAGGCCATTCGGGGCAAATGGATTGTCGAGCTAGGGGAGCTGGACAGCTTCAACAAGGCCGAGAGTACCAAGGCTAAGCAGTTCTTCTCAGCGTCCACCGATACCTATCGCGAGAGCTACGGCCGCAGAACGAACGACGTGCCACGCCAGTGTGTGTTCGTGGGTACCACCAACCAGGATGAATACCTCAAGGATGCCACCGGCAACCGGCGTTATTGGCCGGTGGCTTGTACCAAGGTCGATCTGGAGAAACTGCGCGAGATCCGCGACCAGCTCTGGGCTGAGGCGATGTTTTGCTACGAGGCGGGTGATATCTGGTGGGTGATACCTGATGAAGCTCCGATGTTCGCCGAGGCACAGGACGAGCGCTTTGTGGTGGACGAGTGGGAAGGCCCGATCTTGACCTGGTTAGAGGAGTCGCAGATCGGCGAAACCACATCAGGCAGTGAGGTGCTGACCAACGCCCTGAAGCTCGATTTCGGCCACTGGGGCAAGCCTGAGCAGATGCGTGTTGGGGCGATCATGCACCGTCTCGGCTGGCGGCGTACCCGCATGCCGGCGCTGGTGAAAAGCGGGCAGCGGCCTTGGGCTTACAAGAAACCGGTAGGTTGGGGTGGTGTTCCTGCGCTGCAGCGGATCGAGTTCGAGGAGCCTTGCTTTGATTAAGCGAATCGACGAGATGCTGAAGCTATGGGCCGAGGATCTGCACAGCCAACGCGAAGGCGGGTCGGAATTGGGCGGCGGCAACATGATTGCCATGTTGATGGAGTGCAAGGGGGAGTTGATTCGCGGGACTCGCGGCAGCCGTGTGCTGCTGGATGAGTCGGCGGATATCGAGCTGATTGTGAACAAGCACCTGCCACCGCAGTTGTCGGTGGTCGTGCGTGAGCACTATTGCAATCACGAAAGCTTTTTGTCGCAGAAATACACCCATTGCGGGTGCAGCCGCGATACGTATTACCAGCGTTTGCATGAAGCGCATTTGTGCATTGCCGGCATGTTGATGGGGAAGGCTGCGTGACCCTAGGCATGGTTCCGACTGTTGTTGTCCCACTGGCCCGCCTTGCCCCACTTCGTTTTAACGTAGTGGGACAAGCGCGGGCCTTGTCATTGTTGGGCTGTCCCACCGTCCCACCTGCTGGAGCCTCCCGCCCATGTGAGCGGAGCGGGCACCAGCACGCGCCCGTGGCGCGCACGCGTGTTATTGAATTCCCTTCTTTACACGAGAAAGAAGATAAAAAAGTAGGACAGTGGGGCGACGCCCCGAATTTAGGCGCTCTCAGGCGTCCCACTTCGATTTTGAAAGGTGGGACAAATGGGACAACGCAACAGCAACAGATAGCCGAGGTGGTGTATTCACCGACATTGCCTAGGCGTTCACCCTGCGTTACCCACATATTCACCGGGTGGCATTAAAGTGGGGTTGCTGCCACCGGAATCCACCTGTAAAAAGTAGTCATCTTCGATAGGTGCGACCGCAGAGAGCGGCAGGCACCACACACCAAACCCGGCCATTGCGCCGGGTTTTTGCGTTTATGGGGTAGGGCGATGACGAACGAACAGCAAGCGCTGGCAGAGATGCCGATTTGGTTAGTGATCGCCTTGGCCCTGGTCGGCGGTGTATCTGGCGAGATGTGGCGAGCCGACAAGGATGGGGCGCGGGGCTGGGCGTTGTTACGGCGGTTAGCGCTTCGGTCCGGTGCCTGCGTTGGTTGCGGACTGTCCACCATGATGTTGTTGCACGCCGCCGGGGTTTCGATCTGGACCGCATCAGCGATGGGCTGCCTGACCGCGATGGCGGGGGCCGATGTTGCCATCGGGTTGTACGAACGCTGGGCCGCCAAGCGACTGGGCGTCTGCGAAGTGCCACCCGCAGGTGGCGATCAGGGGTGATGCACCGTTTCGGGGCGCCGAAAACTGCCGGGGACCCTGGGGGCATTCCGGGGGTACGGGGTCGGAAACCCGCGGGAAAGTGTTAGCGGACAGTTCACCAGCTTAGTGAACTGGGGTGAACAGGTGAACCCCCCGTATTCATTAGGTGAACAGGACATTCCATCATGACTGTAATCAGCAAAACGGAGTTTGCAGCACGGCGCGGCTGGGCGAAATCGTATGTGTCCAAGTTGGCGAATCAGGATCGGTTGGTCCTGACTGACGATGGCAAGGTGGAGTTGGAAGCCACCGAAGCATTGCTGGCCGAGTCCGCCGATCCAAGCAAAGCCGCTGTCGCCAACCGACATGAACGGCTTCGCCTTCAAAAGGAGGCTGAAATCGCCGTCGAAGAACCTGCGGTGCTGCCAGTCGGGCAGGCGGTGGACTTCCAAAAGTCTCGGGCTCTGCGCGAGCACTACCTGGCCCTGCAAGAGCAAGCCAACTTCCACAAACAGCAGGGCACCTTGGTCGAGCGTATCGCCGTGGAAACCGGCGCCTTCAACGCCGGCCGCCTGTTGCGGGATCAACTCCTGGGTATGCCCCCGCAACTGGCACCGGAACTGGCCGTCATGACCGACCCCTGGCAGATCGAAAAGCACCTGACCGCCGCTATCCGTCGCTCGCTTGAGGATGCAGAACGCTTGTCCTCGGCGGATCTTGAACACGCCCTGACCACGAGTTAAACCCATGCCCACGGAAATCCCTGACGGTGCTGAGGTGTACCGGGAGGCGTATTTTCGTGGGCTGCATCCTGACCCGGACGTCTGGGTCGATGAGTGGGCCGACGAGTACATGCGTATCCCGCGTGACACTGGTGCCGCTGAGCCAGGCCAGTACCGCACGTCCCGCACGCCCTATGCCCGCGAGCCGATGCGCTGCCTGTCACCGGCTCACCCCTGCAAACGCGTGATCACCATGGTCGCCTCGCAGCTGATGAAAACGCAGATCGCCTTGAACTGGATCGGCGGTCTGATCCACATGGCGCCGTCCAATATCCTGACTCTGCTACCGAGCCTCGGCCTGGCCAAGCGGGTGTCGTCGCGGATCGGTAAAACCATCAAGGCCACGCCGGTATTGCGTGAACGGGTGGCGTCTAGCCGTTCACGAGACTCACGCAACACCATGGACACCAAGGAGTTCGAGGGTGGTTCGCTGTACGTCACCACCGCCGGCTCGGCGGCCAACCTCTCGGAGCTGTCGGCGCGCTACGTTTACGGCGACGAGATCGATCGCTGGGAAGTGGACATCGGCGAAGAGGGCGACCCTATCGAGCTGGCGGAAACCCGAGGCAGTACCTTCGGCCGTAATGCCAAGTTCTACTTCTCCAGCTCACCGACGATCAAGGGCGCCTCGCGGATCTCCGACCTGTTCGAGGGCAGCGACCAGCGTTACTACTACGTGCCATGCCCGAGCTGCGGGCACATGCAAATCCTTGAGTGGGAGCGACTGCATTACTCGAAGGACTTTAGTGTCGTGCATTACCAGTGCGCCGGGCCTGAGTGCGACGTACTGATCGATGAGTACCACAAGGGCGAGATGCTCACCAAAGGCGAGTGGCGTGCCCATGCCGAAGGCGATGGCGAGACGGTGGGCTTCCACCTCAACGCGCTGTATTCGCCGCTGGGCTGGATGGACTGGAAGTCGCTGGCCAAACAATTCGAGAAGGCCAAGAAGGCCCAGGCAAAAGGCGACCTGGAACCGATGCAGGTGTTTTACAACACCCGTCTGGCGAAGGTCTGGGACAGCGCACAAGAGCAAACCAAAGCCGATGTGCTGAGGCAGCGGGCGCGGTTGGAAGGCTTCACCCTCGACTCACTGCCGGCGGCGGTGCTGATGATCACCGGCTCCGTCGACGTCCAGGCCAACCGTCTGGAGTTTATGGCGATGGGTTGGGGCGTCGGCATGGAGCGTTGGGTCGTCGATTACCAGGTGGTCTCGGGGGATCCCGCAGACGAACGCACCTGGGCGGCCTTGGACGAACTGCTCAAAGCTAAGTATCGCCATCCGTGCGGTGTTGGTTTGGGCGTTCTGGCTACCGCTGTCGACTCCGGTGGCCACCACACCGATGAGGTCTATCAGTTCTGCCGCGTCCGCCGCTGGCGGAATGTGTTCGCCATCAAGGGCGCGAGCAAACCCGGGAAACCGGTGATTGCTCAGCGCCCGTCGATGGTTGACGTGACGTGGAAGGGCCAGACCGAACGCAACGGCGCCGAGCTGTGGTTCGTCGGTACCGACACGGCCAAGGACTGGATCTACAACCGTTATTCGTTCCCTTCCGGGCCAGGTGCGTTGCACTTTGCCAATGACCTGCCGGACGACTTTTTCGACCAGTGCGTCGCGGAACGCAAGGTTGCGCGCTACATACGCGGCCACAAGCGCATCGAGTGGGTCAAGGGCAAGGCCGAGCGTAACGAAGCGCTCGACTTAATGGTGTATTGCCTGGCCATGGCGCACTACCTGGGTCTCAACCGCTACAAGGAACACGACTGGGAACGGGTGCGTCAGTCTCTGGCGCAGTCCGGATTGTTTGACGAAGCCCTGGGTATCAAGCCCGTTCAAGGTGAACGCGTCAGCAACACTGGGCAAGCAACCCCCGTTGCTGCACCGCAATTGGCTCCACAACCTACTGCGCCGATCGTGCCATCGCGGCCGGCAGCGCCGCCACCTCAACGCCGCAGCTCCACCAGCGGTTACCTGAAGAGACGCTGATATGTCCTTTACCCAGAAGCACCTCGACGCAGTAGAGGCGGCTATCGCACGCGGTGAAAAAGTCGTGCGCTACACCGACCGCACCGTGGAATACCGCACCATCGACGAACTGCTCAAGGCGCGCGATCAGATCCGCACTTCGCTGGTCAACTCAGCCGGGCCGCGCTCGCGTGTAGTTCGGTTGACCCACGGAGGCAAAGGAGTGTAATGGCCCGCCACTATCCGACGCTGACCCGTAACGGATTCGTGTTGCCGTCGAACATCAAGGCCAGTTACGAAGGTGCTGGAGAGGGCCGACGATCCACTGGCTGGGATGCTCCCGACAACGGGGTCAACAGCATCAACACGCCGGCACTGCGTAACTTGCGTTCGCGCTCCCGGGCGGCGGTTCGCAATGACCCGTATGCCTTCAACGTGATCGATAAGCGCGTCAGCAACCTGATCGGAACCGGCATCACCCCGCGGCCGAAAACTGACGACGAAGTCCTGCGCAAATTGTTGCAGGAACTCTGGGAGGACTGGGTTGATGAATCAGACGCTGATGAACGCACCGACTTCTACGGCCAGCAGGCGCTAGCAGCTCGCACGGTTGAAACCTCGGGCGAGTGTTTTGTGCGGTTGCGTCCGCGCAGTTTGGACGAAGGCCTCGCGGTACCGCTGCAGCTGCAGATACTCGCGCCGGAGTTCGTCCCGCATGACAAGTTTGAGACCACCAAAACCGGCAACCTCATCCGCGCCGGGATCGAGTTCACCCCGGATGGCAAGCGGGTGGCGTACTGGATGTACCTGTCGCATCCGCGTGACTCGTCGTCGCTGAACGCCGGTTACAACCAGTTGGTGCGCGTGCCGGCCTCGCAGGTGCTGCATATCTTTGAACCGGTCGAGCCGGGTCAGTTGCGCGGCGTACCGCGCTTGTCACCGGTGCTCAAGCGCCTGCGCAGTCTCGACAACTACGACGACGCGGTGTTGTTCCGCCAAGAGGTGGCCAACCTGTTTGCCGGCTTCATCAGTCGACCCGCACCGGAATCCGGACCAGTGCCCAGAGATCCGGTTACCGGCCAACCGCTGAGCCTTGATCGCGACGGCTTCACGCCGATGGTCGCGCTGGAACCCGGCACCATGCAGGAGCTGGGGCCGGGTGAAGAGGTCGAGTTCTCCAAACCGCCGGACGCGGGCAACAACTACCCGGACTTCATGCGGCAGCAATTGATGGCTGCAGCGGCGGGGACAGGCACGCCTTACGAGATCCTCACCGGTGACATGCGCGAGGTCAACGACCGGGCGCTGCGTGTGGTGCTCAACGAGTTTCGGCGCCGTCTGGAACAACTGCAATTCGGTGTCTACGTCCACCAACTCTGCCGCCCGGTGCGGGCGGCCTGGATGGACATGGCCGTGTTGTCGGGTGTCCTGGTGCTGAAGGATTACGCACAGCGTCGACGTGAATACCTGCGCACTCGTTGGGTGCCGCAAGGCTGGGCCTACATCCAGCCCGTGCAGGACGTGCAGGCGCGGCGCATGGAAGTCCAAGCGGGCTTTGCCTCGCGTAGTGAGATGGTGCTGCGCACCGGCTACGACGCCGAAACGGTCGACGCGGAAAACGCCGCCGATCTCGCCCGGGCCACGCGTCTGGGCCTCAACTACAACACTCTCGACGCCGTCGAGCCCATCGACGACAAGGAGCAACCATGAGCAAGAAAGCGCGACCGCGCATTTACAACCGCGCTGGTCAGCGGGTGCAGGTGCAGGACAAGACCTGGTACGCCGTGCACGCCAGTGGCGAGGCCACTGAGCGGGTGATTGAAGTATTCGTCTACGGCGAGATCGGTGCCTGGGGTGTGACGGCCAATCAGTTCGTGCAGGATCTGCGCGCCATGGACGACGGCGTCTCGGAGGTGGTCGCAGCGTTCAATAGCGTCGGCGGAGACCTGTTCGACGGCTTGGCCATGCACAACGCGTTGAGGCGCCTGGGCGCGCGTTGCACCGGGCGGATAGATGCCTTGGCCGCCAGTGCCGCCAGCGTCGCGGTGTGCGGCGCGCATAAGGTCGTCATCGCCGAAAGCGCGATATTGATGATCCACAACCCCTGGACCTACGCGGCCGGCGATGCCGAAGACTTCCGCAAGGTGGCCGACGTTCTCGACCAGACGATGGAAGCCATCATCGCGGCCTACAAAGCGAAGGCGCCGAACATTGATGAGGTTGAATTGCGGCGGCTGGTCGCTGCTGAAACCTGGCTCACCGCGAATGAGGCCTTGGCCCTGGGCCTGGCCGATGAAATCGGCGACGGGATCAAGGTTAAGGCCTGTCTCGGTCAGGGTGGCGTGTTGCAGCGTTACCAGCATGCACCGGCTGAGCTGCTGGCCCAGCTTGATGAGCCACCCGAAACGGATCAGGAACTGGAGGTTGAGACTCCACCGCTGGAACCGCCGGTGGTCGACTCGACCAAGTTGGCTCTGATGATCACCCAGCGTTGCACCGAGGCGGGGATCAGCAACCTGGTCGCGCCACTGCTCAGTTCGACCAAGCTTGAAAGCGAAGAGATCGTCCTGGCTGGCCTGGTTCGTGCCAAGGCGGTGAATGATCTTTGCGTGGCTGCACGCTTGCCGGAGTTCAGTGCTGAGTACGTCGCGGCTGGACTGGACGCAGCGGCAGTTCGGGCGCGCCTGTTCGACAAGATTGTCAGCAGCGGCAAAGGCTTTGAAATCGACAACAGCTTGCCACTGGACAGCGACCCAGTGCCGAAGGTGCTGGCTAAACAAACTGATCCCACCTCGATCTGGGCCGCTCGACAAGCGGCTCACTCTGGCACTGCGCACGGCGCGAAAGGAGCAAGACCATGACCATGACCATCAAAAAAGAACCGATCCACGCCGGTGAGTTTCTGCTGTCCGAGGGCGCCGGGAACATTTCGCGTGAGTCGATCAACGTCGCCGCCGGCCCGGCACTGTACCCGGGCCAGGTCCTCGGCTTAGTGACGGCCACCAGCGAATTTGCGCCGTACGCTCCGGCGGCCGAAGACGGTACTCAGGCTGCCGTGGCGATTCTCTTCGGTCCGCTGGGTGAGTCGGATGTGGTGCGCCGTGGTCGCGCCGTCGTGCGATTGGCGGAAGTCAGTGAAGCGCACCTGACCGGACTCGACGCCGACGCCGAAAAAGACTTGGCTGCCCATTTCCTGATCGTCCGATAAGTCGATCAGCCCACTGCATGCACCCCCGCCTTGAGCGGGGTTTTTCATTTCTGGAGAGTACCCATGGCCGATATCGCCATTTTTGACGACGAAGCGTTTACCGTTACCGCGCTCACCGCTGCACTCAACGAACAACCGTACTTGCCGGGCCGCATCAGTGGGCTGGGCCTGTTTCGCGAGGAAGGGGTTACGACCCTGACTGTGCAGATTGAAAAGGACGGCGACACCCTGGCATTGGTACCTGCTGGTGAGCGCGGGAGTTCTGGTCTGGTGGTTGCGGCCAGCAAGCGCAACCTGATTCCGTTCAACACCGTCCACCTGCCAGAGCGTTTCACCATCAAGGCCGACGAGATCCAAGGCATTCGCGCCTTCGGTACCCGCACCGAGTTGCAGGCGGTGCAAGATGTGGTCAATGCCCGCCTGGCCAAAGCGCGTCGGCAGTTGGATGCGACCCATGAGTTCCAGCGCATGGGGGCGCTGAATGGCCTGATCCTCGATGCCGATGGCTCGACGGTGCTGCTGGACCTTTACGACCGTTTCGGTGTGCAGCGTCAGAAGCTGTCCATGGGTTTGGCGGACCCGAGCACTGAGTTGCGGGTTAAATGCGGTGAAGCGCTGGATATGCAGGAAGACGCGCTGGGCAGTGTGACCAGTACCGGCTCTCGCGCCTTCTGCGGCAAGAACTTCTGGAACAAGTTGATCGTTCACAAGGCAGTCAAAGAAACCTACCTCAACAGCCAGCAAGCGGCAGCGTTGCGCGGTGATGCCCGTGAAAGCTTCGAGTTCGGCGGCATTGTCTGGGAGCGCTACCGTGGCAAGGTGGCGGGTGTGTCTTTCGTCCACGATGACAAGGCGTTGCTGATCCCTGAGGGTGTGCCTGATCTGTACATCTCGGTGTTTGCTCCGGCGGACTACATGGAAACGGTCAACACTCAGGGAATCCCTTACTACAGCATGATCGAGCCGCTGCCGTTCAACAAAGGCATGGCCGGGGAAGCGCAGTCCAACCCGCTGCACCTGTGCACCCGACCTCGCGCCCAGATCCTCCTGGAGCTCTGACCATGGGCTTTCGCGATCTGATCGCCGAGGTCGACGCGGTGGTATTCGAAACGCTGGGCGACACCGCGCGGATTGAGGGTCGCGATGAACCGGTGTTCGGTATGTTTGCCGCGCCCTGGTTGCAGCCGAAGTTCGGCAAGCTCAATACCGGGTTACGTGAGCCGCGTTTCGAGATCCGCGTCAACGATTCGCAAGGCCTAGAGCCGGGCCTGTTGGTCAGTATCGATTTGCCCGCCTTGGATGGCGGTGGCGATTACGACCTGTTGCAGCTGGAGCCGAGCGGCGACGGCCTGGTCGCCTTGATCCTGAGGATGCGCCCATGAGTGTCGGTAGCTATTTCAAACCCTCGGCCGGCGGCGGGATGATTTCTATCCAGTCCTCGGCCACGGACCTTCAAGCGTTTCAGGACTTTGCCAAGTTGGTACCTAAGGCTGCGGCAACGGCACACCGACGTGCGATCAACAAGACGTTGGGTTGGTTGCGCACGCACATCGCCCGGGCCGTCAGCCGGCAGGAGCGCATCGCTGTCGCGGCGGTGCGTCAACGCTTGCGCAGTTACCCAGTATCCGGCGGGGCTACGAGCGGCAAGCTGTGGTTCGGTCTGAACGCCATCGAGTCCAGTCGGATCGGTCGAGCACGGCAGACTGGCAGTGGCGTGTCAGTGGCCGGGCGGCGTTACCAGGGGGCGTTCCTGAAGAAGGTCTACGGCAACAAGCCCGACATCTGGATTCGCACGGCGAGCAAGCACTTCAACGCGGACGACTACCCCGACAGCACGGTGTCACCGGGTCGCGGGCCGAGTTCGGGGTGGGTGGCGGAAAATGGCAGTCGCTTTCCGCTGGCCAAGGCGAAAGTCTCGCTGGAACAGGCGCGGCCACACTTCAATAGCTGGGTACAAAAGGCGGATGAGCGCCTGCTGGAGCTCCTGAAACAGGAGCTCAACTTTGAGCTGCAGAAGTACCTCAAGAGGATAGGCAATGTCTGACGAGCCTTTGAGTCTGGACCAGCTTTATCAGGCCGTTGAACAGCATCTGACGACCCATCTACCAGGCGTGCAGGCTGTGACGGTCTGGCCGAACATTTCGAACCGCGTGGCACTGCCAGCAGTGTTTTTGGAGCTGGCCGAGATCGAGCCGGGTACCGACATTGGCACGGGTGAAACCACGTTGGTGTGCAGGTTCGAGGCGCGCATCATCGTCGACCCGATCAAGCCGCATCATCAACGGCAGGCCGTGCAATTGGCGACCCAGCTCGCCGTGTTGCTGCGCGCACAGACGTGGGGGTTGCCGGTCGAACCCGCCGAGTTCGTACAAGCACAGCAGGACTGGACCCAACCGGCGCTTGATGGCTACACCGTCTGGTTGGTGGAGTGGACTCAGCAGGTGTACCTCGGTGTTGAGGAGTGGCCTTGGCCTGATCAGCCGCCGGGCATGCTGCTGATTGGGTTTAACAACGATGTCAAAGAGGACTTTGTCCCAGTGGAGGACATGTGAGCGGCTACGCAAGCGCCCAGCATGACCGCATGATCGCGGGAGTGGTCAAGGATTGTTATGTGGTCGCCCTGGACTTGGTCGCCTCCCCGCCGGTGTGTCGAGTCTCGGATGGCGAGTGGACCAGCGCTTGGGTGCGTTGGCACAGCATCGCCGCCGGCAAGGCCAGGCACTGGCGGGCGCCTTCCATGGGCGAGCAGGGGGCGTTGATCAGTGCCAGCGGTGACGTGTCACAGGGCACGTTTATTCCGGGCCTGTACGGCAACGCCGGCGCACCACCGGATAACCGCGACCATGTTGAGGTCTGGCGCTTTGATGATGGCGGTTCGCTGATCTACGACTGGCAGGCTAAGAGCTACAGCATCACCCTGCCCAGCGGTACGGTCACCATCAAAGTCGCCAGCACGGAGGCGGTCATAACGGACAGTGCTGTGAACGTGACCACCGGCAATATCAACCTGAAAGCGGCGGTGACCATCGACGGCGCATTACACGTCACCAAGGGCATCACCAGTGCCGGCGCGATCATCGACGCCGGTGGCAACAGCAACCACCACACGCATTAATTTCAACCCACGACAGCCCGCCCAGTGCGGGCTTTTTCATGCCTGGAGAAACACATGGCCAAGATCGTCGACATGCTTGTCACCGACGCACAAGTGTCCGCATCACCGATGCGGGAACCGTTACTGCTAACGACACCGGAGCTTTTGAAGTTTCGCGACAAGGTCTACACGTCGCGGCTGCTGATTGTCCCGGACTCCGACCGCACCGTACCGGTGAACAAGGGGGGGGTAGAGGTTTCGGTGTCCGATACCGACGCCGTCAAGTTCCTGAAAGCCAACGAAGAGTTCGAGCTGCTGAAGGAGTGATGTAGATGATCGGAATGGACCGCCACACCGGCCAACCCATTTCCGGCATCGCGCACTTGCGCCAATCCGTTCCAGACATTTTGGGCACGCCGTTGGGCAGCCGCCGTCATCGGCCGGAGTACGGCAGCAAGCTCCGGCGGTTTGTTGACTTGCCCGTTAATGAGGGCTGGAAAAGCGCCGTACAGGCTGAAGTAGCCCGCGCCCTGGGGCGCTGGGAGCCACGTTTGAAACTGGATCAGGTGCGCGTCATTTCCGTTATTGGCGGGCAAATCAACCTGAAGATTGTCGGCGAGTACCTGGGCGACGGCGTCACGTTGGAGGTAGCCGTATGAGTATCGTGGATCTGTCGTCGCTACCGGCGCCGACTGTGTTGGAGCCTCTGGACTTCGAAGAGGTTTATCAGGAAGGGCTGGGCATCTTTCGCGGGTACATGGGCGGCAACTGGACCGCCGCGCTGGAAAGCGATCCGGTGGTGAAGGTGCTGGAGGTCGGCGCGTACATCAAGGTCGGCAACCGTGCCCGGGTGAATGATGCCGGCAAGGCGGTATTGCTAGCGCACGCCATAAAGGGCGACCTCGATCACCTGGGGGCCAACGTCAATCTGAAGCGCCTGGTCATTCAAGCCGAGGATCTGCTGGCGGTGCCGCCGGTGCCGGAGGTCAAGGAGGACGACGATCCGTTTCGCGAGCGTATCCAGTTGGCCTATGAAGGGTTGACCACGGCCGGCCCGCGTAACAGCTACATCCTGCATGCGCGTAACGCCTCGGGGCTGGTGGCGGATGCCACGGCCGAAAGCCCGGCGCCGTGTTGCGTTACGGTAACGGTGTTGGGGTTGGACGGGCAGGGCGTGGCGCCGCCGGAGCTGCTGGCCACGGTGGCCGCCGCGCTGAATGACGACGACGTGCGGCCGGTGTGCGATCGGGTGACGGTGCAGAGCGCCCAGGTAATCCCTTATCAAATTAACGCGATTCTGCACATGGTCAGCGCCGGCCCCGAAGCGGATGCCAGTTTGGCCGAGGCGAAAAGCCGATTGGCGGTCTGGATCAATCCGCGCAAACGGCTGGGCATCGAGGTCGCGCGCTCCGGCGTCGATGCTCAGGTGCACGTTGCTGGCGTTTCTCGGGTTGAGCTGATCGGCTGGCAGGACTTGGCCCCGACCAAGGCTCAGGCGGCGTTCTGTACGGGCTACACCGTGACGCTGGCGGGCTGACATGAAAAGCCTACTGCCGAGCAACAGCACGCAACTGGAACGGGCCATGGAGGCCGCGTTTTTCGAGAAAACGATTGTCCCGCTGCGCGACCTCTACAACGCCGATACCTGTCCGGTGCATCTGCTGCCGCATCTGGCGTGGGCGTGGTCGGTGGATCGCTGGGACTACCGATGGACCGAGGCGACCAAGCGCGCCGCCATTAAGGCCTCTTACTACATCCATGCCCACAAAGGGACCATCGGCGCGTTGCGCCGCGTGGTCGAGCCCCTGGGCTACCTGATCGAAATTATCGAGTGGTTCAACACCGTGCCTGAAGGCGTTCCGGGCACCTTCGCGCTGAAGGTCGGCGTGCTGGACACCGGGATCACCGAGGAAATGTATCAGGAGCTGGAACGCCTGATCGACGACGCCAAGCCCGTCACCCGGCACTTGGTGGGGTTGGACATTGTTCTTGAAAGCCACGTCGATGCTTACGTGGGTGTCGCTGTTTACGACGGCGACGAAATTGACGTTTACCCCTGGAGTAACCCGGATATCGACGTGGTGGTTCAGGGATATACCGGCGTTAGTCATTACATTCTCGATGAAATGGATGTGTACCCTCATGGTTGATAAAAACACCATATTCGGCGGCATGCTGACCTTGCTTGGCGCCGCTAAGAAAACCAATTGCGACGCCTTGGGCATTCCCTGGGAACCACGTTTCATGCTGATCGGCGATGCCAATGGGACTGACCCAGTTCCCGATCCTTCGCAGACGAAGCTAGTTAATCAGGTCTATCGCGCCCAGTTAAATCAGCTTTACGTGTCCCCAACCGACGACAAGGTACTGGTGGCCGAACTAGTGCTACCGCCCGATATCGGAGGTTGGTGGGTTCGCGAATTAGCACTTGAAGACAAGGACGGTGTGTTCTCAGCGGTGTCCAACGTGGCTCCCAGCTACAAGCCGCAGCTGGCCCAGAACTCGGGTCGCAATCAGGTGGTGCGGATGCACATCATCACCAGCAGCACCGCCAATATTCAGTTGAAAATCGATCCTTCGGTAGTGCTTGCGACCCGGGAATACGTCGATACGAAAATTCTGGAAGAGCTGTACAAGCTCGACAACAAGCAGTCGGTGCGGGTGGCCACCACGGCCAACATCGCGCTGGCGGGCCTTCAGGTTCTCGACGGTGTGACGTTGTTGGCCGGCGATAGGGTGCTAGTGAAAAACCAGACCGTGGCCAAGGACAATGGCATTTACATTGCCGGCGCCCCGGCCTGGGTGCGCGCGCCGGATGCCGATACCAATACCGAGGTGACCTCGGCGCTGCTGGTATCGGTTGAGCAAGGCACCACGCTGGCCGATACCCGCTGGCAACTGGTCACGGATGGGGTGATTGTCCTGGGCGCCACGGCGCTGACCTTTCAGAACATCACCCAGGGCTTTGCGCCGATCAACTCCCCGGCTTTTCTGGGCGCTCCAACGGCTCTAACCCCGCCCCAGTTCGACAGCTCGCTCAGGCTGGTGAACACCGCCTTTGCCAAGCGGATGGGCGTTGAGTATTCGGGCTTCGCGCCACTTACGGCCAGCACCGCGTTGGGCGCGTCAAGTATTGGCGGGATTGTGGCCGGCGCATCCGCTACACCGATCAACATCACGTTGCCGCCTACCGCCGGGGTTCCTGAGGGGGCGTCGGTCGAGGTGGTGAGCGCTGGGTCCGGTGCGGTAACTGTACTGGCGGCCGGGCTGGATGTGTTGGCGTCTCAGGTCGCCGGAGTGATACCCGTCGTCTTGGGCATGGGGGATAGCGCCAAGTTCGTGAAAGTGTCGAGCACCTGGCGCTTGCGTGGCGGGTCCATGGCCCTCAAGTATGCCGCCGTTATGTCTGGTCAAAACTGGATAACACAGCCGCAGTTTGACAGCAGCAAGGCGTTTGCAACTACCGAATTCGCAAAGCGAATGGGGGTTGAGTGGTCGAGCTTCAACTCGGTCAACGTCAGTACTGTACTGGCCGCCAATAGCGTTGGCGGCGTTGTTAGCGTGGCGTCTGCGACGGCAACTAACCTTACTCTTCCACCTACCGCGCCAGTGTCACATGGCAGCACGATTCTGGTGCTAAGCGCTGGTAACGGGGCCACCACGCTACTGGGTTCAGGCGCCGACCTCCTAACGAATGCGTTCGGGTCCACGGTTCCGGTTGTTCTGGGGATAGGTGATTCTGCGCTGTTGACCAAGGTGACAGGTGAGTGGCGTTTGATTGGAGGGTCGGTCGCACTCAAGCACGCCAACATGCTGTCTCAAGCTATCGGGACCACACAGCCGCAGTTCGCCAACGACAAGTCGTTTGCCACGACGGAGTTTGTGCAGCGAGCGCTGGGCAGCAGGTCGGGCCGTACCACGTATGGCGCGACGACAGTGCTAACGGTGGCTGATATCGGCAAGCTCGTGATGCTCAATTACAGCGGTTCGGTGACGCTGCCTGCCGTGGCCGGCTTGCCCGCTGGTGCCGCGCTGGAGTTGTTCAACTGGGGCGCATCACCCATTACGGTGAATGCAAGCGCCGGTACGGTCATGAATGCCGGTCTTGGGGGGCTTGCGAGCTTTGTTTTGCTGCCTGGCACCAATGCATACCTCACTCTGGAAAACGCGGCAAGCTGGGTGGCCAAGGGTGGCGACGGGTTACTGTCGTATTCGCCGCTGTTTGCGGCTTCACTGGGGGCGAACGGCTACCAGAAGCTACCGAGCGGGAAGATGGAAATGTGGGGGACTTCCGGCTCAATTCCTAGCGGGGGTAGCTTGGATATAACCCTTCCATCTACTTTCCCTATCGAAGCCCTTGAGGCCTTTGCTACGCCGGTTGGTGGCGGAAACATCACGACCTCTATTAGTTGGGCGGTTTCACTTATCGGTCCATCAACCATCAGGATTTATCACTTTCATGGTGGTGGTGGCGCTGCTAACTACCGCTTTCATGCTATCGGCCGCTAAGGAGACATCTATGTTTGCTTCAAAATCTGCTCGCGGTTTTTACGATACTGAGATCCATGGGGCCCGCCTGACCACTATCCAAGACCCGGCGTGGGTCCGACCGAAGACGGATATTGTCGTACAGCCGGGAGAGTCTTTGCTGGTTGGCGACGAGCTGATGACGAACACCGGGGTCGAGCCGATAACCTGCCGTAATGTTCCCGATATGAGCGCAATTCCGGACATGCTGGAGGTCGCTAACCCGGCCTGCTTGATTCCTGAGGATGCGGTAGAAATCCCTGCCTGGTTCCATGCTGAGCTGCTGGCGGGGCAGTCAGAGGGCAAGGTGATTGCCTGGGGTGATGATGGCTATCCGGTCCTTGTCGATGCACCGCCGCCCAGTGATGAGGAGTTGGCCGCTGTTGAGCGGGTTTGGCGGGATCAGCGCTTGTCTGAAACGGATGGTGTCGTGACGCGCCATCGCGACGAACTGGAGGAAGGCGTTGAGCCTACCTTGACGGCCGCGCAGTACACCGAGCTTCAGGCGTACCGCCGAGCGTTGCGCAACTGGCCGGAAGCGGGCGAGTTCCCCTTGATTGAACACCGGCCGCCGTCGCCTCTCTGGCTGGCTGGTCAACTCCAATAAACGCCCCGCACTGACGGGGCGTTTTCTATTCCGTTACGCGTAACACGAACATCCCTCACAGCCTCGCTTATGCGGGGCTTTTCCGTTTCTGGAGATTGAGCTTTATGAGTTTCTTTCACGGCGTTACGACCACCGATATCAAGACCGGCGCGCGCACCATTTCCTTGCCGTCGTCTTCCATTATCGGACTGTGCGACACCTTCACCCCGGGCGTCCTCGGCGGCGGCACGGCGCTGGCCGGCGAACTGAAGTTGATCACCACCGAGCGCGAAGCCATTGCCGCCTTTGGCGCCGATTCGGCGATCACCAAGGCCTGTCTGGCGATCTACACCAAGGCCAAGGCGGTGATCGTCGCCATCGGTGTGCCGAAGCTGGAAGACGCGGCGCTGCAAACCTCGGCGATCATTGGCGGGGTGCTGGCTTCTGGTAAGCGCACCGGCCTACAGGCCTTGCTCGATGGCAAAAGCCTGTTCAACGCTCAGCCGCGGCTGTTGATCGCACCGGGGCACACCGCCACTCAGGCGGTGGCCACGGCGCTCGATGGCTTGGCGCAGAAGCTGCGCGCCATCGGCATTATCGACGGGCCTGGCACCACGGATGAGGCCGCCATGGCCTACGCCGATAACTTCGGCAGTCGCAACCTGTTCATGGTTGACCCGGGCGTGCAGTACTGGGACACCGGTCTGAGCCAGACGGTCGATGCTCCGGGCTCGGCCTGGGCGGCGGGCTTGTTTGCCTGGACCGATGCGGAGTACGGCTTCTGGGCGTCGCCGTCGAACAAAGAGTTTGTCGGCATCACCGGCACGACCCGAGCGGTCGAGTACCTGGACGGCGACGAGACGTGCCGGGCCAACCTGCTGAACAACGCCAATATCGCGACGATCATCCGTGATGACGGTTATCGCCTGTGGGGCAACCGCACGCTGTCCAGCGATCCGAAATGGGCGTTCGTCACCCGCGTGCGCACGCTGTTCATCCTCATGGATGCCGTGCAGGCCGGCCACAAATGGGCCGTTGACCGCTCGATCACCAAGACCTACGTCAAGGATGTGACCGACGGCCTGGAAGCGTTCATGCGCGACCTGAAAGCCCAGGGCGCAATCATCAACTTCGAGGTGTACCCGGACACCGAGTTGAACACCGCCAGCCAAATCGCTCAGGGCAAAGTGTATTGGCGCATTCGTTTCACCGACGTGCCGCCGGCTGAAAACCCGAATTTCCTTTTCGAAGTCACCGATCAATGGATGACCGAAGTTCTTGAAGCAGCCTAAGGGGCCTAGTCAATGATTCCTCAAACTTTGTTTAACACGAACCTGTTTGTTGACGGCGTGAGTTTTTCCGGCGACGTGCCGAACCTGACCCTGCCCAAGCTGACCAGCAAGACCGACGAGTATCGCGGTGGCGGCATGGCCGGTGCCATCGAGATGGATCAGGGTCTGGAAAAAATGGAGGCGTCCTTTGTCACCAAGGGCGTGCGCCGTGAGTCGTTGAAGTACTTCGGTCTGGCCGATGGCACGGCCTTCAATGCGACGTTCCGGGGTGCCTTCAAGGGGCAAAAGGGCGCAGTGACGGCGGTGGTCGCCACCCTGCGCGGCCGGCTCAAAGAGGTCGACCTGGGAGACTGGAAGGCCGGTGATCCGGCCGAGATCAAACACGCCATTGCCGTCACGTACTACAAACTCGAAATCGACGGGCGCCTGATGTACGAAATCGACATGGTCGCCGGTATTCAGGTGATCGACGGCAAAGACCAGCTCGCTGAAGTACGCACCGCGCTCGGCCTCTAAGGAAATAGATTCAGATGACTCAAGTAAACGATAAGAAGCTGCCGGTCTGGCTGGCAGTCACCGCTGAGAGCGCCGTCGTGACCCTCTCGCGGCCCAGCGATGCCAACGGGGTCAAGGTCGAGACGCTGACCTTGCGGGCCCCGGCCGTGCGCGAAGTGCGGGCGGCCGACCGTGCCTCCAATGGCGATGACGAACAGCGCGAGCTGATGTTGTTCGCGGGCTTGGCCGAGGTCGGTCTCAAGGATCTGGAAGGCCTCAAGCTGGTGGACTATCGCCGTGTACAGGCGGCCTATTCGCGCCTGGCCCCCGATACCGATTACTCGACGTCGATGCCTTCGTGGTTGAAGGTCACCACCGATAACGTGCTGGTCACGCTGTCGTGCCCGAGCGAAATCAACGGCGTTACGGTTGATAAGTTGTCCTTGCGTTCACCGACCGTGCGCGACGTGCGTTCGGCGAATCGTGAGGCGGGCGGCGATGACGAGCAGCGGGAGCTGGTGTTGTTTGCCGAGTTGGCCGGTGCGCCTGTCGCGGATCTGGAGGGCCTGAAGCTGGTGGATTTTAACCGCCTGCAGGCCGGTTATTTTCGTCTGGACCAAGACAACGGGGTTTGACCCCGGCGTCATCAAGATGGCCGCGAAACGTCTGGCGGCGGAAACCGGATTTTCCGCCGCTGAGATTCAGTCAATGCCGTTTGCTGAAATGGTGTGGTGGCTCACGGATTGAGCCGCCTTCGGTAAGGCTGTGCAAATGGGGGCCATGACATGGCGAACAAACTCGCCCTCGGGCTGGTGATCGGTGGTGCCGTCAGTTCTTCGGTCGGTACCGCGTTCAAGGACGTGACGGGGCGGATCAAACGCCTCGAGGCGGAAGGGGCCAAGGCACGCGTGCTGCAGCGTGCGATCGGCGACACCATTCGCCTGCGCGATGAGTGGAAAAAAGCCCACGACAGCGGTTCCGCTGGGGCGTCCAAGCTGCTGGGCCGGTTGAACTCCAATCTGGACAGCTTGAAAAAGCAGGGCGTCGAAGTCGGGCGTCTGGAGAAGTCCTATCGGGCTATGGGGCAGGCGGCCCATAAGGCCGAGCTGAAGGCCAAGGGGCAGCAACAGCTGGACGGCGGCAAGTCCGGCATGAAAAAGGCGGTGGGTGCCGCTGTCGTCGGTGTGGGCTCGATGGCGGTACCGACCAAAGTCAGTGCGGACTTCGGCGCCATTGTGCGAGACATCGCGATCAAGGCCGGCATTGCCAACAAGCCACAAGAAAAGGAGATGTCACAAAAGATCATCGCCACTTCGCGTGACACCGGGATGGCGCGCAACGACGTGGCCGATGTGGTCAACCAGTTGGTTGGCGCCGGTATGGAGTTGAGCAAGGCCCTGGAATATGCGCCGGTCGCGGCCAAGTTTGTCGTGGGGCAGGGGTCCAACGGTGTCGACACGGCGAAGATGATCAACGCGCTGGGGCAAAACGCCAAGATCACCGACCCGAAACAGATGCAGCAAGCGCTGGAAGCGATCGCCTATCAAGGGCAGGCGGGCAGCTTTGAAGCGGCCGACATGGCCAAATGGTTCCCTGAGCTGTTGGCCAACATGGGCAGCCTGGGCATCACCGGCATGGATGCGGTGACGCAGTTGGGCGCCATGCTGCAAGTGCAGATGAAGTCTGCCGGCGGCGCCGATGAGGCGGCCAACAACCTCAAAAACTGGATGGGCAAAATCGGCTCTGGCGATACCGTCAAGGCGTATGAAAAGGCCGGCATCGACTACACGGGTTCGATGCAAACCGGTTTGCAAAACGGGATGTCCACGCTGGAAACCAGCATGGCGTTGGCGCAGAAGTACATTCAGGCCACCGATCCGAAGCGCGCGGCGGCGATGGCCAAAGCGACATCCGAAATCAGCCAGCAAGCCGACCCGGAGAAAGCCAAGGCCATGATGGCCTCCCTGGAAGAGTCGCTGCGCACTGGTGACCTGTTCGCGGACATGCAGGTCAAGGCCGCGCTGTCGGCGTTTATGCAGAACAAGGCGCTGTACAGCCAGCTTAAAAATGATTCGCGCGATGCCACCGGCATTCTCGATAAAAACCTCAGTGAGCGGCGTGAGGCATCGTCGCAGAAGTGGGCCGAAATGGCTCAGTCGATGGATGACGCCATGCGCAGCGTGGGGGACGCTCTGCGCCCGGTCACGGACACGGTGGCCGAGGCGCTGACCAAGGTCACCAAAAGTATTACCTCAATGTCTGACAGCGCGCCCGGGGTAGTGACGGGAATCGCGTTGGTCGGTGGTGGGTTGGTCACGCTTACGGGCCTGTTCAGTTCGTTCAAGATGGGTAAAGGGCTGTTCAACCTGGCGCGCGGCTCGCTGGGTGGTGGCAAGCCCGGTGCGGTGCAAAAGGTTTTTGTCACCAACGCCGATGATGGGGGTGGTGACGGCGAAGGCTCGGAGCCCAAGGGCAAGGCCGGTAAGGCATTGTCGCTGGTGGAAACCGGGCTCAAGGCGGTGGCGGCTTTTACGGGCAAGGGGGCCGAGGGCGCCGACGATGAAGCGGACGGCAAGGACGACAAGAAGCCCGGAAAATTCGATCTGATCGCGACTGGCCTCAAAGTGGTTTCGATGGCGAAGGAAGTCGCCTCAGGCGGCGATGAGAGCGGCGAGTCGGGATCGGATGACGACGGCGTCAAAAAGGTTTTCGTGGTCAACGCGGGAGCCCTGGGCGGTGGCGCTGATGGCCCTGGAGAAACGCGCCGACGTGGACGCGGGTCAAGGCGCAATGCTTCTCGCCGTCGGCCGTTGCCTCGGCCGGGTGGTTCTTCGCGCTCGCCGATTCCGGGGCCACGGCCGCCGGTCCCTGTGCCGCGTCCGCCGATTCCACCGGTGCCGGTTCCGGCCGGGTCGATGGCCCGGCTGGGCGGGGTGGTGCAGGCAGTCGGCAAGATCGGCAAAGCCGCCAAGATGATTCCCGGCGGCTCGCTGATGGAAGCCGGCGCCATGGCCTTTGACACCTATGAGAATGCCAAGACCAAGGACGAAAAGGCCGAGGGTTACGGCGCTGCCGCCGGTTCGTTGGCGGGCACCATGGCTGGCGCTGCGGCCGGCGCGGCCATTGGCTCGGTGGTGCCTATTATCGGCACCGCGATCGGCGGCTTGATTGGTGCCTACCTCGGCAGTCAGGGCGGCCAGATGTTGGGCGGCGCCGTGGGCAAGTCGGTGTTTGGTGGCGAAGAGGAAAAGCCCGCCGCTCCGGTCGCGCCGTTGTTGATGGCGCCGCGCCCTGGTCCGGCCATTCCCAGCTTGGCCAGCATGGGCCAAACGTTCGATGGCGCGAAGGGCTCCGGTGCGTTACTGATGGCCTCGGGGGCAACCCCACAAGGGCCAGCGCTGGGCGATGTTGCTCGCGCCATGGCCGTACAGGCGCCAGTCAAGGCGGCCGTGGCCATTCAGCCCAAGGAGCCGGAGAAGCCGGCACCGACCAAAGTGGATCAGCAGTTTCAGTACTCGCTGAGCATGCCGGTCACGGTGCAGGGGGATGTCAAAGACCCGCAACGCATGGCTCAGGAGCTGATGCCGCACATGCAGCGGATGATGGCGGACGCCGCGAAACAGAACGCTACCAAGCTGTACGACGAACCCCACCTGTAAGGAGGCCGCATGGCGTATATGGAACAGTTGCAAGCGGGGCTCAAGTACTTGGTCGAAGCGGGGGAGGCCGGGCGACGCAGTGCGGACGGCATGCTTGGCCCGGTCAACGGCGCGATCAGTGAAATCACTGGTGCGGCGTCCGAGCTGGAAAACATCCCGTTCGTGGGGCCGGCGATCGGCGCCAAGCTTCAGCGGGTGATGCGCGGCGTCGACGCGGCCCAGGCCAAGGTCGGTCAGGTGGTGGCGGTGTACGGCCGGGCGACCCGGGCGGCCGCCGAAGTACAGGAAAGGCTGGGGACGCTGAAGGAACAGGCGGGCAAGGCGGCGACGGCGATTAACAACATCGCCGGCAAGGTCAGCCCATCGTTGGCCAACATCGTGCCCACCAGTTCCTTTGCCGTGGATGCGACACCGGCGCCGGGAGCGGTGAAGCCGTTCCCGCACCTGCTGATCATTCAGCCGCGCGATCCAAAGCTTCAGCCGTACTTCTTCAATCTGGACACGGCGGCCTTCGACGAGCTGAGTCGCTCGACCGAATTCCGCTGGGCTTCCCAGGAGCGTCTGTCGCGCCGCCCGGCACAGCAGGGCATTGGGATGGGTGAAGAAAAGCTCACGCTCAAAGGCACGATCTACCCGGGTTTCAAGGGTGGTCTCAAACAGCTCGACACGTTGCGCACCATTGGCGCCAGGCTTCAGCCGCTGACCCTGACCACGGGCTATGGTGAGGTGATTGGGACGTGGTGCCTGAAGGTGATCGGCGACGAGCAAGGCGCGTTTTTGCACGGCGGGATTCCGCGTAAACAAGGGTTCACTCTGGAGTTTGTGCGCTATGGCGACGACATGCAGAACGTCTGATGGGGACATGCTCGATGTCATTTGCCATAACGTTTATGGCCATCTGAACGGCAGCACCGAAGCGGTGCTGGATGCTAATCAGGGGTTGGCAGATGAACCCCAGCCCTACCGCACCGGCGTGGTGATCTATCTGCCGGATCTGCCCAGCCCGACCGGGGAGGGGGTGAGCCTGTGGGATTGATGGTCTACACTCGCGCCGCTTGATTCCTCAAGCTCCTTTCTTTTTTTACCCGCCTTGTGCGGGTTTTTTTTTGAGCAAAATCCATGACCCCCATGTTTCGAATCGTGGCCGATGGCGCGGATGTAACGGCGAAGATCAATGATCGGTTGTTGTTGCTGCGCACCTCTGACAAACCCGGGATGGAGTCCGACGAGTTTGAGTTGCGCATTGATGACCGAGACGGCCAGGTGGTGCTGCCTCGGCGTGGCAGCTCGATCGAGATCTACCTGGGCTATGTCGAAACGTCCTTGGCGAGAATGGGGCGTTACGCGGTGGACACGGTCGAGGTGTCGGGTCCGCCGGACACGATCATGATCAAGGGCAAGGCCAGCGACATGCGCGGCAGTGGCAAGACCATTCGCAGCGGTAGCTGGGAAGACGTGCCGCTGTCGACGATCGTGGCCGACATCGCCGCGCGCAATGGCTGGCAGCCGGTGTGCCCGGTGACCACGAAAGTTGCCCGGGTCGATCAGCTCAACGAGTCTGATTTTAATTTCATCACGCGCCTGGCCAAACAGTACGACTGCACGGCCAAGGTGGCCGACGGCAAACTGTTGGTGATGCCCCGTCAAGCGGGCCAGACGGCCAGCGGTAAGGCGTTCGGCGCGATCACCCTGACGCGTAGCGACGTCAGTCGCTGGCAGTTCAGCCTGGGTGATCGCAACTCGCACAAGGCCGTATCCACAAAGCACCAAGACAAGAAGACCGGCAAGCTCGCCATCGTCTCGGTGGATAACGACGACGCCCCGGAGGGCTTGCCGGCGGTGCATACCGATCGGCATATCTACCCGAACAAGACCGCCGCCGAGTCGGCCGCCAAGGCGCGGTTGGCGGCGTTCAATCGCTCGACCGCTGACGTGCGGTTCGAGATGCCCGGCCGGACCGACATCTTTGCCGAACGCTTGATCAACGCCCAGGGCTTCAAGGTCGGCCTTGATGGCGAGTACTTGGCGGACTCAGTGGAGCAGGTGTTTACCCAATCCGGCTGGTCGACCACCGTCGAGTGCAATGCCGGTAAGCAGGGCAAGTCCAAAGGTAAGAAGAAAGCTAAACCGCCGCTCAAGGTCGTGAGCGTCAACGCGACTTAACGCATTCCGTTGCCGCCTGAGGGCGGTTTTTTTATGCCTGGAGTTTTGTATGTCCATCACTGAGCAACAGCTACAACGCATCATGCCCAACGCCCTCCGCCAAGTGGGCGTTTTTGTATCCGCCCTAAACGCGGCCATGGCGCATCGGCAAATCAATACGTCGAAACGTAAGGCGGCGTTCCTGGCTCAAGTTGGTCATGAGTCGGGCCAGCTGCAGTACGTCCGCGAGTTGGGTGGTGATCAGTACCTGAGCAAATACGACACCGGCAATCTGGCCGCGAAACTGGGCAACACTCCTGAAGCTGACGGAGATGGCCAGCGCTATCGCGGTCGCGGCCTGATCCAGATTACGGGCCATAGCAACTACCTGCGCTGCAGCCTGGCGTTGTTCGGTGACGAACGTTTGCTGCGCACCCCGGAGCTGCTCGAGCTTCCGCAATGGGCGGCCGAGTCGGCGGCATGGTTCTGGTGGGTGCGCGAGCTGAATGCACTGGCGGATCGGGATGAGTTCGAGACGATCACCCGCAAGATCAACGGTGGTCTCAACGGCCTGCAAGATCGGCTGCAGCTGTGGAAGCGGGCGAGGGCAGTGCTATGCGTGTCGTCGACCTGATCCCCACGCCGCACCGGCTGTTGGCCATTGGCGTGCTGTTGACCGCATTGGTCGGCGGATCTGCCGCGTCGGCCTGGCAGGTTCAGGACTGGCGCTACGGCGAGCAACTCGCCGAACAAGCCAACCTGCACAAGGACGATCTGATCGCCATCAGCAACGCCGCCGCTGACCAGTTGCGCACGGCACAGGACAAGCGCCTGGCACTGGAGCAGCGGCTGTCGACCAGTGAACAAACCCACTACAAGGAACTGAGCGATGCTCAAACCAACCAGGCTCGCCTACGTGATCGCCTTGCCACTGCTGATCTGCGCCTGTCAGTCCTACTCGACGCCACCGATGCAGCCAGTGGCGACACAGTGTCAGCCGCCACCCCAGCCGGCGGCGTGGTTCATGGCCCCACAAGAGCCCAACTTGACCCAGCGCATGCTCAACGAATTATCGGCATCACCGATGCCGGCGACCAAGGATTGATCGCCCTGGCGGCCTGTCAGGCCTACGCCAAAGAAGTCTCAACAGCGAAGTGAAAAAGAGCGACCGGGCAGGATGCGTCAACATCCAACCCGGTCGCCGTCCCTGCAGATTGCCCCTGCAAGTCCAGCCAAGGCTCTTACTCCGTGCACGAAGCGCGGCGAGCCTAGCACCTGTTTATCCATACAGTAAAGGTCTTGCTCTCTATGTCTACACCCATCATTCCTTGGATGGGCGGCAAACGCCGCCTGGCCGACCGCCTCATCCCGCTCTTCCCACCACACGAGTGCTATGTGGAAGTCTTTGCCGGCGGTGCCGCGCTGTACTTCATGCGACCCCAGGCCGCGCCCGTTGAAGTCCTCAACGACATCAACGGCGACCTGGTCACGCTGTACCGCGTCGTGCAGAACCATCTGGAAGAATTCGTGCGTCAATTCAAATGGGCGCTCAGTTCGCGCCAGGTATTCGAGTGGCAGAAGATGACCCGCCCCGAAACCCTCACCGACATCCAGCGCGCCGCGCGATTCTTCTACCTGCAGCATCATGCCTTCGCCGGCAAGGTCACTGGGCAGACGTTCGGTACCGCGACCACCGGCCCGGCCATCAACCTGCTGCGGATTGAGGAAAACCTCTCGTCCGCCTGGCAGCGCCTGTCCGGCACCTACGTCGAAAACCTCCCCTGGCTTGAATGCGCTGAGCGCTATGACCGTGCCCATACCTTTCACTACATGGACCCGCCTTACTGGCAGACCGCTGGATACGGGGTCGACTTTCCATTTGAAAACTATGAGCGGATGGCTGACTTCATGCGCCGTTGCAAAGGCAAGGTAATGGTCAGCATCAACGACCATCCAGACATCCGACGCGTATTCGAGGGCTTCCATTTCGAGACGCTAGACATCCGCTACTGCAACACCAACCAGCGGCAAGGGAAGGCCGAAGTCAGCGGCGAGCTGGTGATCATGAATTGGGAGCCTGACGCATTAGATGGTCTTTTTTGATATAAAAGGATGATTAGCACACGCTGAAGGGGCAGACCTTTGAATCGCATTTTCACGAACAGTATGAAACGATGAGGTCTGTCGCGAGGGATAGGCGGTACCATTTGACAGGCCAGCAGATAAAAAACCACTCTACAGAGTAACGAAGCGCTCACCTATGGTTGACTGAATGTGAAGAGCGCGCGCTACCGTTTTGTGTGCTTCGAATAAAATATTGGCGAAACAACAGGTGCCACAGTCGACCAAAAAGGACTATGTAAATGCAGATTATAACGGCTGATTCTGGGGTAAAGGCGGAGTTTAAGGAGTTTACGGTTGATGCGGCGTTATTGCGTGAGTTAGGTGAGCGTTTGGTCGGTAAACCACATGTGGCTCTCGCAGAATTAGTTAAAAATAGTTATGACGCAGACGCTACCGAGGTTTTTATAACCTTTGATGATACAAGTATTACGGTTTCCGATAATGGCGATGGAATGTCCCGTGATGAATATGTTGACTATTGGTTGAGAATTGGTACAACACATAAACAAGAACAACTGGAAACAGCGAGAAATCGCACAGTTACTGGATCAAAAGGCATCGGCCGTTTAGCTGTACAGTTTTTGGGTGACGGATTAGAACTTACTTCCCGGAAACTAGGCGCTACTACGTTTCGGGCGGATGTGGATTGGGATGGGGCCAGGAAGTCTGGAGACTTAATTAAGGCGGGAGCGCATATCGCTCCTACAAAGAACATCTCCTTTGGATCTGGATATCCTCATGGTACGTCCGTAAAAATTACAGGTCTGAAACAAGAGTGGGATGCGCCAAAACTCAAAGATCTTGCGCGAGAGTTATGGTTTCTCAAACCTCCTGATAGGTTATTAGATGATCTTGATGAAGAAGATAAATTCGATATCTCCATAGAAGGTCTTCCAGATGAAGCTCTTGAGGCATTCTCCGAGCAAATGGGGAAAGCACTCGACAACTGGATCGCTACAATACATGGCACTTTAAGAAATGGCAGGGCCGGAGGCGCAAATAAAGTTCAAGTTTGTTTCAGGGATGGAGATAAATATAAGGCGGAGTATAAGCAGCCTGGTGGTCTTTTAGATAAGGCTTCGTTTAAGATTTATGTTTTCAAATTGTCAGGTAAACAGGCTGGGGGGGTAGGTGTTCACGAAGCTCGTGAATACTTTAGAAAGTTTGGTGGCATCCATATCTACGATAATGGATTCAGATTGCCATTCTATGGTGGAGATGAACAGGACTGGTTGCAACTAGAAATTGCCCACTCGCACCGACTTAATAAGTCAAATCTATTGCCTGCTGAGCTTCAGGTGCAGAGCGGCTTGAATGATCTGCCTACTAATAGTCGAATTTTTGGTATTGCTAGCATTTCAACTTCTCATGAAAGAAGAACTGCATCAAAGAAAAATATTGATAGTGGCAATTATCTGAATGTGCAGGTTACGCGAGATCGTTTGATTGATAATGATGCCTTCGCCGAGTTGCAAAGTTGCGTTAGATGGGCAATGGATTATTACGCAATGCGTTCGTATGAGCGCAGGCAAAGAACAATCGCTGCAGAAAAGCTAGCTATACCTAGTACAGATGAAAAAATATCTGAAATCAGAGAGCAGATTTTTCAACTGTCTATGCGCGTGCCAGAGCCGTTAAGACAAGATGTAGTCTCTGTTTCGGACAGATTTGAAGAGTTAGAGAGTTTAGAGCGGCAGCGTCAAGAGGGTATTAATGCAGAGCGAATACTACTGGCTACATTAGCGACTACTGGTATGGCTGCAATCGCAATGGAGCACGAGTCAGGAAAAGAAATATCCGCGCTTAATGAAATCAGGTATCAGCTGACAAATGGTTCAAGTGAACTTCGGGATCAGAAGTTGTTGGGCGCTATTGATGCATGGGCAATCCGCTCCGCTAAGGTTCGTAAGTTGTTCTCCCCTTTAATGAATGAATATGATCGGGAGAAAAGAAACAAATATAAAGTTAAAAAAGTAATTGAAAGAATTGTGACGAACTCAGAAGCTCTTTTGCGAAATGTTAATATCGACTGCGCAGGGGTTGATGGGGGGCTTGTTTTTCCTGTGGCAACATTAGCGGCTTGGAACGCGATATTCCAAAACGTATTTATAAATTCTGTTAATGCGATGATTGATTCAGAAGAGAAAACCATCTGTTGTGTTTCACGGGATTATGGCACAACCAAAGCGGTGTATGTTCTAGATACTGGCGTAGGGGTTAGATTGCATGATAGTGATGACCTATTTAAACCCTTTGTGCGTCGCTTGGAAATTCCTGAAGAACGTAAAGCTCTTGGGTTGGGTGGTATGGGTATTGGTTTAACCATTGTGAAAATGGTATCCGACTCGCTAAATTGTGAGATTTCATTTGTGAAGCCATTTAGTGGCTACAATACAGCATTCAAAATTGAGTGGGACTCGGAAGAAAAATGAAGATCTTAATTTTAGATGATGAGACAGGTCGTGCGAAGTCGTGGAAAAATAGAATAGAATCGTATGGTGATTTCGATGTGTTTGTTCCGGAAACCAGCGAGGTCTCTAATATTATCGCTGATCTTCATACCAAGCGTTTAGAATCTAGGAAGCACCAATACCAACCTTCAAGTGTATTCGATGGTTATGATTTGATAATGGTCGATTATGATCTTTTGGGGTTGGAATCTGTGGCCGGTGGCTCCGCATGGTCAACTGGGGCAGAGGTTGCTTATGCAGGAAGGTTAATGTGCGATGTCGGACCAATTGTCGTGATTAATCAATATGGCACTAACTCTTTTGATTTGACTATGTCACGAACTACCTCCTCATATGCAGATCTTGATGTTGGCAGTGAGCAAGTGGCAGAAAATTCACTCTGGTGTGCAAGTGGTTTTACTGGTTTTCGTCCATGGCACTGGCCTAATTTAATCGCTGAGAAAACTAGATATTCCCAGATGCATGAGTATGTATTGGAAAATCTTGATGCACCGATAACACAAGTTCTCGGGTTTGATGTTTCTGAGGTCGAGTCTCCGCGGTTTATAGGGCACGAGATACTGGGTTATTTAGGTATTGAAAGTACTGAGGCAGTAACTTTTCGCCAGTTACTGACTCAGCGAAGAGATATAAGGATTTTCAATGTGTTGGAAAAAGATCTGCCTTTGTTGAATAATATGGATGATCGTTCGCTTTCTCGAGTGTGTTCGGTTGTTGTTTCTCACTGGCTAGAAAAAATAGTGTTGCCTAGCCAGGAGGTAATTGCAGATTTGCCTCACCTAGCCCCTCAATTACCTTGGGTTTTATCGGATTACACAGAAGAGGGGAATTGGGCTGGTTTGTGTGACTTGGCTGGTGAGGTCGCAATACCAGCCTCGTTAGAGGCGTATAGGTTCAAACCTTCTTTTATGTTTAGTAGGCCGGTGTTCTGGGCGGAGGAAGTTAAGGTTGGATTAGAAGGGCAGGGCGAATTTGATATACATCAGATGCCGAGTCTCAGGTTTTGCGAAGATATTTCATCTTTTGTACAGGCGGCTGAAGCAAAAAACTTCCCCAGTGATTTACTTTCGTTCGATAAAGAACGATGGGTTCAAGGCGATCTGAAGTGTGGGAATACTTCTGTGAATTATGAGCCTCAATCTTATCTGTTAATGTAGGCGTCGCCTCGGGGTATATATGGACAGAACCCAAGCTTCAGCGTTAGCTCAGCTTTTAGTTAATTTGCACAATGATAATTTCGGTAAAATATCCACACAGGCAGCGCTTCATAAATATAGCGCGTTGAAGGCGGTAGAAGCGAAAAAGACACACGCTCCTATTTTTTACTCGGATTTGCCAAAGTTAAAGTTGGAAGCGTCGTTAGTTTCTTTTTTTACAAAGCCAAATACTCAGTCGCCATATGTTATTGTAGATATTGATAGAAGGAATGGATGGATAAAGCTTCTTCGGTTTGTTACGACGAAATATGGCGAGATTAATGCAGAGGCGGTTTGTTTGTGTGGGGATGATGTAGATAGTTTGAAGGGCTTTGGATACAGGTTTGAGCATCCAGAGAGATTCCCTGACAATAAGCACGGCTTTTTCCACGTTCAGCCTATCGCTATTACTGAAACTGAAGTTGCGCTTCCGGTTAGGCCTCCTTGGCTGCCAGCAACATTCCCGACATTTTATATGTTTGCCAGTTGTGCATATGAGTTAATTCTGTATGCCATACATGCGCTTTCTGGTTGGGAGGCTCTTAGTAGATATCGCAACAAGAACGTTGATAAAAATCCAGTGTTATCTATGTTGGTGCGTGTTGGGACTCATGCAAGCAACCCGTACCCTGGGTTGTGAACAGAGTGTTAATGAGACCGCTCGCGTGGTACCCAGCTCGTTGAGCTGGGTGAACGAATTTCTGCATTACGGTTATGTTGTCGCACTAGTGTGCTTTAGGCGTGATGGAGTACTTCGAGGTCTTGCTGTTGAAGCCTTTCGTGAGCGACAACATGGCGCATTAGGCTTTCACCGATCACTTCTCCCAAGCGTACCGGAACAGCATTGCCAATCATGCGACCTACTGCTTTGAAGGTGATTTTGCCTGGAGGCATGAAAACATATTCTGGAGGGAAGGACTGTAAGACTGCGGCTTCACGCAACGAGATAGCTCGAGCCTGATCCGGATGTCCAAAACGACCATTCCCGAATCCGTAGCATAACGTAGTCATCGTAGGGCTAGGTTGATCGGCACGCATGCGTCCATAAACGCTAGGGTATGTCCTACCGCTAGGTTTACGATGGCAAGCTGCAACTAAATGTTTTGGCCAGTCATTCCATGTCCCACCTTGGCGAGAATGGATAATTCGCTGCATGTTCAGCGGTGTAAGCGTGGCTGCACGGTGCAATGGATCATTCGGGTCACATTCGCCAGCGGCTAGTCGAGGTAAGTTACCGATAGCCTCCTGAACGGTAAGCGGATTTTTGGCATGTGTTGGTGCGATCAGCTCAATCTCGCCTAGCTTGGATGCGAGTAGTACGTGTCGCCTGCGCTGCTGCGGTAAACCATAATCGACGCATGCGACACGGTCTGCCCAGACAGAATAGCCTTGATCAATCAACCCTTTAACGAAGTCATGATAAACCTCGTGCTTGGTTACATCAGGTACATTTTCCATGGTGACCAGATGGGGCTGAGTTTCTTCAATCAAGCGTCGGAAGGCATACAATAGCGGCCATTTGCGATCGTTGCGTGTATCTTTGCCTTGGTTATAGCTAGAAAATGGCTGGCAAGGGGCGCATCCGGCTAAAAGCCTGTAGCGTCCAGGCCGATACCAAGCTGATAGCTCCTCTGCTGTGACGTCTGTTACGTCTTTAGCGATAAAGGCGGCACCATTATTTTCGCGGAAGGCGTATTCGCATTGTTGCTCAATGTCGTAACCGGCCTGAACTGAAATACCGGTATTGCGCATGCCCGCGGTGAGTCCGCCGGCACCACAGAACAGGTCAACTGCGTCAATCATAGGGAAAGTAGTCTCTTAGTCGAGGCGCATTTTAGCCATTCGCGGCTTCAAGTCTAGGGTTCATTTCCCTGGATTAGCCCATCCATCTTGAAGGCAGAAAGTGACCTCCTCCTTCAAGACGACATCCTCCGGGAACTCTTTGAGGGAATAGCCTAGAAAACTGGTTACACCTAATTGTAGGTATTCAATGATCTCTACTTGCCAGAGGAAAACGCCATGTTCGGTCTCAAGCTGGTAGGGTAAGACGATTTTAGCCCACTCGTTACCTAGCCGCTCTGACTCGTGGCTATCAAGCGCCTCAACGCTTTCAAGGGGCAGACAGTGCTCCTGGCCGTCACGCATGTAGCTGCCATCTGTGCAGATCTCTATCCAGTACATTCTGATCATCCATGTGATTTAGCGAGCCTGATGATTGATGACCTGAGGGGCCGCGTCAATCAGCAACGGAATGACAATTCGTTTTATGCATGGTTGGACTTAGTTTCCAAACCTACCGCCCATCAGGTAATTCTTACGAGAAATTGACCGCAACCAATTCTGAATGTTAGCTGTACATTCGTACAGTGTTTTGTCATCGCAAGTCATGAATCGCGTTCCACATGTCTACCTGGTGTCGCTCGCGGGAGAGAGTATGCAGGGCGCCGGAATTTTTGAGGGGGACTTAGCGCTTGTTGATCGCTCAATCGAACCAGCGCACGGGCACATTGTCATTGCGTTGCTGAACACCATGCTCTGCCAAGCTACCCAATGACTGAATTCGGCCCATCGTGGCCATTGTGGGGGAGCTAAATGGAATTTAGTCTGCCCCCCGTGATAGACATGAATGAAATTGGACCTAAGTTATTGAATAACTGAACTATGGGTTGAGCCACATTCGGTCTGGAGCGCAGATGATTCGTGCGTCCAAATAAGCCATATCCATGGTGAGAATCGTCCTTACCATGTACTTGTTTCGGGCGGGGTCTTTTTCTGCTACCAACGCGACATCTGCTTCGCTATCGTCGGTAATACTTAAGGGCAATAATAGCTGAACTCGCTCATTGTACCAATGTGGAACAGCTAGTTTGTAGTTTCGTTTTAAACGCTCCTTTAATTGTCTGATGGCCCCCTCCACTGCATTTCTCGCCAATGCTGAATTACCTTGAAGAACTTCAGGGAGACGATCAATGTTATCTGTTAGGATGTGTTTAAAGTCAATTTCCAATTCAAGTCGATGGTCGTAAACCAGTTCGCTGGGATCGTCTATGTAAGTTGCAATATCAGGTAGTGGTTCGAACTCGCGAACTTTGTCGGAGTAAGCATCAAAGTATCCAAATAATGTCCAGGTTGGCTGGTTACGGTCAAATGCGTTTGGGTTTTTGTAGAAGGTGGCAAATAAATCTTTGCCTTCAGGCGTTTGAAGGCCGGTATTTAAACAAGCCTTTGTGCCGTCAGCTGATAGTTTTATTTTTAACTGTTGTTGAAGGCGTAAGAAGGTATAGTTCAAGTAGCTGGCGATAATTGGATAATCTACACCTGTTCGTTTGAATTCTGGCTTATCAAAATTCCATTGTTCATGTCTCGCTTTTTCTGCTAATTTTTGAAATGGTGTTTCCCATTTTTCACCAATATCATTTTTCCAACCAAAATGTGCGAATATTGTCTTTGGGTCTTGTTCTTTGTATCGCCGAAATAAACTTTCGTACATAAATATCCTTATTGATGGGTGGTAAGGTGTGAATTTATTGATTGATTGATTGCTTAGCTAATCAATGTCAATGTCGGCTATAACCTGCATGATGCCGGTATAAACATTTTTTTCTTTGGGTTCTAGCAATGGTTCTCGACTAAAAAAATCTATAGAAATCCCTTTGTCATCGAATGTGCTTGTGAAAATACAGCGTCTATCTTTTGGATCTTTAACAATAGCAGCATGATCAGCACGAATTATCTCTCTATTAATTCTTCTGCACAGCCTTCCCATAACTATGTCGCCTTCAGCATGATCGCATTCGTGGAATATTGATCCACATATTGAACAGTTACCAATGCTTTCAATTAAACCAGTGCTATTGTATATTTTTTGTGGTCTGAAGAGGGTGGTTTCAAAGGTTTTGATTCGCCTTCTAATTATATAAAGCCCGTGGGATTGCTCCATCTCGGTCTTCTTTTCGGTTTCTAAGTGTTGACTGTGCATGTCCAGTATTTTGATGGATATGTTTATGTAGTCATATGCATCTATAAGGTTGTGCCAAGAGCCTACGTTGTCTTCCTCTTTGAAGCGTTTTAGCATTGAGTAAGTAGAGCGTATGCATGACAAAGCACATTGCATTAGAAAAAACATATTTGCATCGTACTCGACTTCCCGAGCGATGGCCTGATACCTGAAACCTTTAAATAATTTAATTATGGTTTCTAATTCTTCCTCTCTTTTTGCAAGAATATTTTTGGATGTGGTTGGGTACAAATCGTTGAGAAATTCTCTCACATGTTGTTCGAATTTATCGTCAATCTCTTCAAACTGAATTGATGCTGCAGCGTCTGTAGTCATTTCTGATTCCATAGGTTTTCCAAGGTCTTTAGCAATTCCGGAAAATGCTCAGAGGTTCCGTCGAAGTTAACTACCGTTGACTGGCTTTCTTTGTCTTTGTGTAGAAAAATATCAAATTTTAAATTTGGATTTGAGTCGGTAGGGTAGATATTTTTTACATGACTATAAACTGTTTCTATCAGATCACTAAATATGTTCGGGTTTGTGTTGTACAAATTTGACAGTATGAGCAGTGTGGGGCCAAACCACTCAGCACCACGCTGCTCAAGAAGAGAGGAAGGTGGAATCAGGTATCCACTTTTAAGGCCGTTTCTATTGAGATATTTTATTAATGAAGGTGTAGATGAGTGGTAGGTTGCAGATTCACCTAAGAAGTGATCTAAGGGTAATGCGGTTATTTCATCATGGCTGATACCGAATTCTTTTGGTGGTGTAGTAAAAGCTATAGAGACTGCCATGTTCGACTCCCGATGTGTTCAAGATGTTCGCGACGCATGCCGCGTATAGTTATTCGCCATCATAGTGTAGCGAAATCAGAGGCCTCCCTCGAATGGTTGCTTCAGATAGCAGTCATTCCGGTGTCATCAGCACTGCGAGTGTCATCTTGATGAATTCCTCATTGCGGTCGATAGTAGCTAGGGCGCCGCGAACATTGTCCGCGATTTCGGCGGAACCACGTTGCTCAACCCAATTTGAGAGCTCCAAAATTGCGGCTTCCAGGGCGAGCTGGTTTTCATTGATTTTGTATAGCAGGGAAGGGAGCAGGTCTGTATTCGGCATTGCGATTCCTCCGTGAAAAGGCAAGCGTAGCAGTTTGAAAACTTTACGGATCGAGTGGATTGATGGAGGCATTGGACGCCAATGCATTAAGGCAATTGATAGTCGCGACAGTGCTTGGGATTGGAGCCGAAAACGGTTGCTTAAAATTTGCTACAGGGAATGAGGGGAAAGGTGGGATTTCGTTGTGGTCGACCGGGAGCTGTCGACCCCAAACCGCTCTGTGGTGACGGTCAACAATCGGCCGAGAAAGATGCCAGTCACGATCGCCTAGGAAGTAGTCACGCTAACGCTGATCGAAGTTTAGCGATTCGATTAGTTAAGGAGGGATCACCAGAGCTCATCTTCATAATCCCAAATTTTTTAGAGCGAATTTCTTCAGCTACCCAATCATACTGATCATTACTCGTCCACTCTAAGCTCATAGCCGCTTTCAAATTATCGAAGTCGAACGGGGCTCGATCGTCAGGCATGAACAGCACTTTTTTGGCTCCAACTGCATTTGGGGTCAGATCAATCAGAGTCCCGTGTTCATTTCGCCAAACAGCGTGATGCTGGGCAACGTAGTAATTGTGATTTACCTCCCAAAATAGCCATCCATAAACTATCTGACCATCATTATTCAATGAGTGCTCAATGCAGTTGTACCAACATTGGCCAATTGGGAATCCAGGCAGTGGAAAGACTTCCACTTCGAGCAAGATGGAATCATCGGAATAGGAGGGCCTTGAGATCCCAGGAGGGCAAGCCACACTGGAGAGCATCAAAAAATCCAAGAAATCATGGAATCTCTGCGCAGTATAAATAGGTACTGTTTGGGTTTTGGGGCTTTGAAAACTCATGTTTTTCCTTACTAATCAAAGAGTGCTTGGCCGAGGCCAGCACATCGTCTACGTAGCTTCTTCTCGCCGTTATCTACTGATGTAACCACGGTTAGGCGAACTTCTGGAGAGCGCGCTCCCACAGTTCGTGCATGTCATCGATCAGGCTGACGGCAATCGACTCCCTCGTCTCCGGATCTCGGAGGAGCGCCAGGTCCTCATTGGAAGGGACATGGAGATTCATATTGACCTTAGGGTACTTCCACAACAGGCAGTCCGAGCTGCGATTGCTGGGCGCGATCTCTCGACTCAGCGCAAATAGGCGTTCCCGGTCTTCCGGGAACTGCTCACCGTCACAGTAGTAGCCACAATAGAGACGGTGGTTGAGCTCGATGTACACGCCACCCTTCATAAAGTTGAAGGGGAAGTTGAGGCCGATGAATTTGCTGTTTTTGGCCTTCTTGTAATAGGCAGAAACCGCCTCCTTCGTCGCCGTAATTTCGGGTTTGCCGAGGTCCGGATACTGGCTCGCTTGGTAAGCCATCATGCGATCCCAAATATCGAACTGTAGGTCGGCCAGAACGGACGCGAATGCATGGTTGATGTCGGCGATCACGAAGAGGTTCTCGCCTTGCAGGATCTGTTCTTTAAGCTTGCTCATGTAGATCTCGCCCTGGTCACTGGATGTCAGCTTTTGGAGAAGCTCGATGTACTGGAAAACGCTTTCCCGCACGCCCGGCTCTCGGGCAACCAGTGGGATACAGTCCTTCAGCCAAGTGATGATCTCGGCTTCGTAGCTGAGAAGAATTACAGGCAGGGACTTGCGGCTTTGTTCACTGGGCTCGGCACCATCCAGGGTGAGGTACGTGGTCCAAATTGTGCTGTAGCCTTCCGCCTGCATTCGCTGGTGGTAGTTCCAGAGCTGCTCGTCTTGGTCACCGGCGTAGATCTTGTTCTCGATGATCACTGCCTGCTTGGATTGGTTGCGGACCAGGATGTCGATGTTCTGGTACTCGACCTCGACAATCGCATTCTCTGAATCGAAGTTCTGGATGCCCAGTCGCTTCAACAGGAGATCCAGCAGCGCTGTTCCCTGATTGTGGGTAGCCTTAGGGTTGAGCAGGAAGGCGAGGAAGCGCGAGTGAAGCCGTACTTCGTCACTTGAGCTGCGAAGTACGGAGAAGAGGTTGAAGCCTGCCGGGCGCTGATACCTCGCGCGCAACAGAGCCACGGTTTGCAAAAAATCGTCCATGAGAGAGGATCCCTGATTAAGGCCGAACTACGGTGCGCAGTATCAGGGAAATCACGCTCTGATGTAATGGCTATTTGATGTTTCAGGCGTCATGCAATTCTTGGTTTACAGGTGTTTCGACCGTTGAGTCCTTGCCAATGAAGCGTTTTGCGAAGTCGCATCGCACTGAGTAATCCGGAATCTTTACGCTGTAAATAGCCCCTTCTTTTTGTGGACACTTGGTGAGCGATTTTGGCCGTTAACTACCGGATGTAAACGCAGATAGCCGTAGCGTAAGGGTCAGTTGAGGAATTGGTGGTACAGAACTGGTACGGAGGAAATGGGTTGGTACTGTAAGCCTTTGTGTTAAAGGCTCTTGTCTTTAATCGTTCCAATCCATCATCGGGGCGACGGAGAAGCGGCGGGAGAGCGGGGCGGGTGTGGCGGCGATTAGGGGCATTGGCGGTTCTGAGATGGGTGAGGCTGGGAGGTGGGGAGTTTATCAGGATTGGGGTTGCGGGGCTTAGGCCAGTCTTGCAGCGATGGTTCAGGGCAAGTCGGCTTTTGACCTTGGCTCGAGACCGGCTAATGGGTGTCCCCATTTCCTATCCGATATCCCTAATAAGAGATTGTGATCCACCATGGGCGGAGCGCCATCACTCAACATCTTGTGTTTGAGCTGTTATCTTCCCCCCTGCAATGACATGGAATCGGAACGCGGAGCACAACTCTTAGGATATTTCCTAACGCTTACGCCAGATCTTCCGGTTAACGTTATCTTGCCCACGCCTCGGGCCGGAACTCCTCAAGGACGATGTATGACCCCTTCTGCGCGATTAGGCGATAAACACACCTGCCCAATGCCCGGGCACGGCATTACTCCCATTGCATCGGCCAGCGGTGATACCAACATCGACAGTATGGGGGCTGCCCGTGTCGGTGATACCTGCGGCTGTGGTGCAGTCATTACCACGGGGTTCCCTTCGATTCTAGTGAATGGCCGACCCATGGCTCATTTGGGAAGCCCAACCAGTCACGGTGGAACGATCATCAGCGGGTCAGGTGATGTCGGCGGAGGGTTTGTCTTTAGTGCGAGCCCCGGAGCAGCAATCATCAACTTCGCGGCGCTCGGGGCGATACGCCCGAACGGAACTGTGGACGATGAAAAGATGGCTAGCCTATTGGCCGATCCAAAGCTCAATGAGAAGGCTGCCGCTTCGAATGCACTCGTAGACTCCAATACCCCGAAAGAGTCGAAGACTGAGGAACAATCGGTCTCCAACGATTCGAAAAGCGCTGAGCCGGGATTCCATATCGTCCAACAGCCTATGTCTCGCTCGGCACTTGAAGCGGCACTGTTTGAGCAACCTAGCGCAGCAATCCTGGAAAAATTTCGTACGATCAATCCACAGCTTTCGGCCTATGCCAAACCCGGACAGCTGATCGTTCTGAGCGACCCGAAAAACTTGCAATGCACCCGTGAAGACGCCTTGTTGATGGAAGCGGCTGAGAAAGTGAATTCGGCGCTTGGGCAGATGGCCGATCAAGAAGCCAGTTTTATGGTGCAGCATCGTGAAGAGTTCGAATCCTTTCTCTCTCAGGGGTCTACTTCAGTTGGCGTCGGCGAAGCGATCTTTGCCAAGAACCTGGAGGATGTGAAAACCTCTCTTCGTGACATCGAAACCTTGCATCAGCGGACGTTCGTGCGTGACGGCAATTTGAGCTCGCCGGTTTTCTTTGCTGAGCGCAAAACGTTATTTAACCAACTTGATACCCGACTGACCTATCTGACTAAAAAAGCCATTGGATTCCCAGATCATCCGAAGCTGAAAACCGCGTTGGGTATTTCCAGTACAAGCCTGGTGCATAGTTGGACGTTGGCAGGTGCTCCTTCTCAGATTCCAGGTTATGCCACCCATTTAGACGGCGTGGCCAAGGCGGCAAAATACATTAAGTACGGTGGCTGGTTGGGTACGGCGGTAGGTGGAGGGGCGTCTTATATGAAGGTTCAGGACGTGTGCACTGCCGGAGATGCTGCGGCTTGCAAGCGTGTCAAGTTCACAGAAGGCGGGGGCTTTGCGGGCGGGGTCGCCGGGGGCGCGGTCGGTGGTCTGGCTTTGGGCGGGGCAACAGCGGCTTCTGTTTGTGTTGGTCTCGGAGTACCCACGGCCGGAGTGGGAACGCTGGTGTGTGGTCTTGTCGTTGTCGGGGTAGGTTCTTTTGCTGCTGGCGCCGTCGGTGGGATGGGAGGCGAGATCATGGGTGACGTTATCTACGAGACTGTGAAATGACCAACACTGCGCGCCTCGTTGGTTATCTGTGTGGTGCTGACATTTTGGGGTTATTCATTTTGCTCGGCGTTGCGCTGCATCTGGCTTACACCAAGATGGATACGATGTTAAGTCATTTGAATAACTGTCCTGCGGTGATGGTTCGTGAACCGTTTAAAAACGGAGGACCTTGGGGGCGTTTATTTTTATTGAGCGGAATAATTGGGGTAGTAACCGCTCCTCATATTTATCTCCGTGACGGAGGGGCAAGCGCCGAGGACCTAATGAACTTTCCAGCTCTGCTGAAGCGAAGGCTGATACTGATAAAACGCGGCGCTTGGGGGCTCTTGTGTGCGATGGGCGCATTTGTGTTGCTCTACAAAATTATCGTGGCCTACCAGATTTAACCGTGCCGGGGGTGCCGACATCTGATATTACTGGCGTTTTCACTCTGGGGCTGGCTCTTTGGTAGGGGGCGTTGGTGGGACTGGTGGTGAGGCTTTGGGTGAGTTCATTTATGAGAAAAGCAGATGGATTTAGTTAGCTCCGCATATGATCTTGCCGTCCTTTCGTTTGGCGTTGTTCTTCTTGGTATCTTCATTTGGATCGGAATATGCCTTCATTTGGCATGCGCGCAAATGGACGAGATGTTGGAGCGCCTAAAAAATTGCTCTGCTGTAATGAATCGCTTACCACTCCGGCACGCTGGTCCTTGGGGGAAACTGTTACTGGTAGGAGGTATATCGGGAATTGTTACTTTTCCAAGTATTTACCTTAAGCGCGGCGGGGTGAGCATTGAGGACTTAAATAGTTTTCCCGCACTGCTCAAGAAAAAGCTGGCTGTACTTCAGTGGAGCGTCATCTTGCTTTTAACGGCGATGGTTGTATCTGTTGTGGCTATAAAAATCACAAAGGCCTACAACGTCTAACGACGTCGGTCTATGGCGTCTTATATGAAAGTTCAGGAGTTTAAGGGGGGGATTTATTTTCTATGAGAACAATAGATCCGTCCCCTTTGTTCTTTGTTCTCTTTATATTTTCACATACTCAAGGGTGTATGAGTCTGAGCGCCGCTTAGCTTTGAAAGTTCTAGTGTTCGGGAAATTTTTACGAGTCATTGCAATAATGTTGTTTGTGAATTCTTTTTCCGCTCTGCAACCGATAAATATTGCAGGGAATTCGTTCTGCTGTACGCGTAAATAATCATGATGACCTTCGGTTTTAGAATTTGGATACCAAACCCTCCACTCCTTTTCATAGCTCCAATCTCTGCTCTTATGAAGCACGTATCTTCGTTGTAGCGCCGTATTATCAAAAGGTTTGGTGGCAATGAAATCGTCTAGCCACTCCTGCTTATTGAAAAATGGAGGGGGAGAGTCGACGTATTGAACTTGCTGAGCGACAGAAAGTGCATTGTCATTTTCCGGCCGCGAAAGGAACTCAAAAACCACGCCCGTATGATCTTTTGCGTAGTGTGCCCACATAAGTAAGTTGTCTCGATCCTCTGAGACGCAAAACACCCTCAAGGTCGGCAGGATGGCTTTCCAATAGTTTTGAAAGTCAAACTGTGTTTGCTGAATTATTGGAATAAGATCTTCATTGAGGCTTTGTTTTATCATGTTTAACCAAGCTTTCTTATCAAAGCCGTGAATGGGGAATTTATTCCTCGCTATCAATGCTATTTGCCCGATGGGGTGATCTTTATCTACCGGCGGGACACTCGATGCACTAGCAAATCGCCCGATATGGTCAACGCACTTTTCAAGTAGATCTTCAAGCTTGAAGTCAAAGTGTAAGCCTGTTTGAACGTCAAATGGGTCGTTAAATGTTAGAGGTGAAGAGTATCGAACAGTTTTGTTTTCTAAAATGACTTTCGCCGCTTCAGGGGAAGCGTATTTGTAAAAAGAACGATGGCCAGGATAAATCGCAGTCATTATCTGTTCGAGTCCTGAATCATAAATATGGAATTTTCCCCATTGTGCCAGCAAATATGGGCGCTGGGTTGGAGAGTTGACACGCCCGCCGCGTTAATCGGGTATCTGGCGGTCCACGGGCCTGGATGAATTTTTGTCTGGAGATCGAGCCGAAGGAGGGAGTCTAGACTTGGTGCGCGCAGTCGTCCACCGCCACGCCTGCGGTCTAAATAGGTCGTTTTTTTCTGCATGCCTGCAGGTGGCTCAAGCCGGCCAAAGAAGCTAAAGGGGACGGATTTATTTTCTATGAGAAAAATAGATCCGTCCCCTTTGTTTATTCTTATCAGCTTTTTGCTAGGAGACTTAAAGTCGAGATGGGGCGGGCGATGGAAGTTCGATAGTAGACTTATACGCATGATCAGCAGCTATGTTAGCTTTCCAGATGGTAATTCCGGCATGTATACCTATAGACAAAAGAATTACAAACATCGCTATTGAGCTGCCGATAGACCATTTTTTGGTTAGCTGATAAGCAGGTTCACCTCGTTTTACTGTCTCCCATTCTGTTTTGAGGATGTCCCGAGCATAGCCAGCAATTTCGTTAGCCCCAGTATGAATTTTCTCTCGTATTGTCGCACGCTCAACGTCTTCATTTTCGCGACTGAGGTCAGTTAGGAGCCCCTCAAGGACATCAAATTTCTGCTCAATACGATTGAAACTTAAATCGTTTGGTTTGAAGTGTAAACGTACTAGTGCATAGCTCTCGTATATCGCCTTTTTTGTGTCATGTAGCGCCATCCTATGATCGGCTAGAACCTTGTCTTGATGATCCCTCACTCTTTTGGATTGGGCGTTTTCATCATCATCGTCGGCATGCATTCGGTTAAGTTCATCTCTCACTCCAGCAGCAGCGATAAGCCGTGATGCCTGAGAGTTAATATTGGCTATCAAATCGGCAAATGCCTTCCGGATTGAGTCCGTCCATGCTTGTCTGTAGTCGGTTGTTTTGCTCTCCTTCTCATTGACTAATTTAACAATGCTTATCACTGCTGTAATGAAACCTGCGAGCGCCGAAAGGAACGCAGTTAAGAGGATCTTATCCATGTGCGATTTTCCAAAATTTCCGTGAGGTAATGTTTAATCAGGCTGGCACAATATTATTGTGCCATCATTGTGCGGCAGGCCCAACAAATTCATCACAGGAAATAGGTTTTTCTAAGCCTTTTTGCAGTCGTAACCGTTTCTATGTAGGGCAAGGCTTGCTTGAAGAGCAGTCTTCGGAAGACGCAAGAGTGAGAAAAGGGGACGTTTTTATTTTCGTAACCGGCATTCCGGCCTACTTTGTACTAGGAAACTTGCCAGTGATCACAAACGTATCAAACACTTTCTGCCCCTCACGCGCTGCTTCATGAACATTCATGAACGTCAGTTCTCTATGGGTGAGCTTTCTGCGTGGATTGTCGGTTTTTTTAGTGGTGGCCATCGAAGCCTCCGACAGATGTGTGTTCATACTGACCAGCTCATGTGATTAAAGGTATCCGGGTAAACCGCAGGCGGTACACGGAGCTCCTTTTTGCTGCGAGCTTCCACGAATCATGAGTCCGAAGGGGCGTCCGGGTGGGCGCCCCGTTGTGACGTCAGGACGGTTCAGCATCCATACGTCGCGCAATGACATCCAGCACATCACATCCATCACGCAACGGTATGCAGCAAAGCATTGCGAAGTCGCTGAGTATCACTGAATCCGTGGTGATGTCGCCGCGCATCGCGAGGTTTTCCAGGATCTGTGTCACCGCACCAATTCGGTAGCGTGCGGTGCTAAGCAGTGAATGCAGCGGTTGGGTGGTGTTTACGTACAGCGAGGGGAAGTCGTCGGCGTTGCTGGTTAAAGCCATAAATTCTTTCATGTGAAGCTCCATTAATTTGAGAAGAGCTACTACTCAATCGTCGCCAAACGAATGGGTGGTAGCCGTACGCGGGTTGGCGAACCGGGCAATGGAGAAACCGGCAGACCCTAAGGTCTCCCGCGCACAGCCACCATAAAACAGGCAGCTAAGTGCGTTCCGAAACGCTACGAAAATGCTCGAAGGTTTCAGTTCAATTGCCATCGAGTCGCCAAACCCGACACGCCATTTTGGCGTTGGGTGGACTATAGGCCTCGTGACAAAAGCACAGCAATGGACAAGTGTACGGACAATTCCCAGAGTCGTGTAGGACGTTGCTCTTTTAACAGTTTGTCTGGGAAACACCCATTTTTGCCTAAAACAATCACTACCTGAACCAACGCTGTCGCCCAGCAAAGTTTCATAATCCCTGGCGGCCTCGCGGCATAGGATAACGACCTAAGGTCACCGCGCTTCCCACCCACAGGAAACTGAAAAATGATCTCGAACCTCTTCAAAGTCGCTCTGATCGCCGGTGCATTGCTGTTGAGCGCCTGTTCGGGTGCAAGCACCCATAGCGAATTTTCGGAAGCCACCCTGCCGTCTGCCGGTTTTGGTCCGGGGCCTACCAACAACCCCAATAAGATGAATTTCCATGGCAGTGCCCTCGGCAACAGCTTCGGCGAGTACAGTTCGGGGTTGTTGCACGACGATTAACGGCGGAAGTGTTTCCGCCGTTTTGCGTTTTGCCTGATGTGCCGTGTGCTTTGGGTTGGCGACTGCTGTATAGCGGCTATTTGGGCTCGGGCGTGGCTATCCACTGACCCAAAACTTTCTGGTAGTTGCCTGTCACCTTGGCCAGGTGCAGCCACTGATCGACGTACAACTTCCAGGTCATGTCATCACGCGGCAGCAAGTAAGCCTTCTCGCCGTATTGCATGAATTGCTTCGGGTTCACCGCGCATAAACCAGGTTTGAGTTTCTGCTGATACAGCGCTTCCGAAGCATCGGTGATCATCACGTCAGCCTTCTTGTCCAGCAGCTCCTGGAAGATGGTCACGTTGTCGTGAAGTCGCAATTGCGCTTTGGGTAGAAAGGCGTGAACGAAGGCTTCGTTGGTGCCGCCGGCCGGTTCGACCAGACGAACCGAAGGCTGGTTGATTTGCTCGACGGTCTGGTACAGCGCCTGATCTTCGCAGCGCACCAGCGGGATTTTGCCGTCGACGTCCAGCGTGGTGCTGAAGGAGGCCTTTTTCTGGCGCTCCAGGGTGACCGAGATGCCGCCGACGCCGATGTCGCATTTGCCCGCCAGCATGTCAGGCATCAGGGTTTTCCAGGTGGTCTGCACCCACTCGACCTTGACGCCGAGGCTGTCGGCCAACGAGCGGGCCATGGCGATGTCGATGCCCGAGTATTCGCCGTCTTCGGCTTTGACGGTGTAGGGTTTGTAGTCGCCTGTTGTGCACACGCGCAATTGGCCCTGTTGGATGACGCTGTCCAAGTGCGATTGCTCTGCCTGAGCGGCAAACGATAGAGCGAGCAGGCCACCGAGCATCATTGTGCTTTTCAGGTTGTTCATTGTTTTCCGGCTTCCATGATGGAGAGGGTGCTGAGAGTACTTACTTTCTGCTACACCGCTCAACATCATCCTGACCGGGGTGGACTCAGTGACAGCAGCAACTTGAACCGCCGCAGCCAGATTTCTTCTTTACGCTTTCGTGTTTGTCTTCTGTCAGTACGCTTGCTGGATACCCTGCCTCCTTCAATGCCGATAACAGAACATCGCTCTGGGTATCTCCAGTCACCTTGACCCGACCGGACGCCAGATCGACAGTCACTTCGCCCACTCCTGCGAGCGGTTGCAACGCGGCGTTGATGTGTTTGACGCAACTCCCGCAGCTCATGCCTTCGACTTGCAGTTCAGTGCTGTTCATTACGTAAACCTCTTTGACTGTGAGCGGCAGCTGGTGTGATGAAGTAGATCGATGGTTGACCTTGTCACGATGGCAAGGTCAAGCGCTTCTTAAAGGGCGTTAGTTGTTCATCGGCATCTTCATCATGCTCGACTGCTGATCCATCATTTTCATCATCATGCCCATCATCTGGTCTGAGCGGTCCTTGCCGCCGGACATGCCTTTGCCCATGCCCATGCCTTGGCAGTGGTTGTGCATCATGCCCATGCTGTCCTTCATCGTGGCCATGCCTTCTTGCATGGCGGCCTGGCGTTCGGCCGGGGTTTTGGCGGCGATCATTTTTTCGTGGGCGGCCTGCATTTTTTCCATCTGTTCGCTCATGGCCTTGTCTTGCGCGGTGGCGGTGGCGGCGGTGGTCGGTGCGGTAGGCGGTGTGTCGGGGTGATTTTCCTCGACGGCCAGAGCAGCCAATGGGCTACTGATGAGCAGTGCGGCGACGAGTGCTTTGAAGTGCATATGCATGGCAATCTCCAGTGAGTCAGGGACGTACAGGAACTGTTGGGCCGCGCTAAAGTGGCGAAGCCAAAGGGAGCGTCCGGAATTGCGGACGCCCGGAGGACGGTTTTAATTGTTGAAGCGAACGAAGCGCAGGCGTGCGGGCGGCCACAGTGCGAGCACTTGGCGGATCAACAGCGGTAGGTGAGTGCGGAACCGGAGCATAGTGCGTACTCGATCCGAGGGGTGACTTTGAGCTTAGTCCCGAGCAATGGGCCGTCATTGATCCATATCAAGTAGTGCCCTTTTTACGTTACTCCGCGCTCATTTCCATCTCTGGACTCAACGTCCCCAGCCAGGCCACCAACCCCACAATCAACACCGCCGCTGCCAATTCAACCACCACGCTGCGCCGCAATGCATTCGCCGCTACTTGGTATTGCCTGTCCTGCAGCGAACGCTCTAACAGTGGCCCAAGGTGAAACCGATTCAACGCGGCCAGCACCAGCATTCCGGCAAACAACCCGACTTTGATAAACAGCAAAATCCCGTAGGTGCTGAGAAACACCTCGTCAAGTTCAGGGCCGACAATGAACAGGTAGTTCACGATTCCCGTCACGGTGATCACGATCACAATCACCGCGCCCACCCATTCAAACCGCTTAACAGCACGGACGAGCAGCCGGATGCGTTCTTCGCTTTGCAGTGCGTTGATCCTTGCTAACAAGGCAAATGCGATCAACCCACCCAGCCACGCCCCCGCCGCCAGCAGATGCAAGATGTCGGTGATGAAATGCCAATACCGCCGGCTACCTTCATCCATCGCTCCGTGACCGCTCCAGGCCAGGCTGGCCAAGGCGATAGCACCGGCAATAGACGCGATCAGCAGGCTGAACCCGGGCGCACGTGGATTGAGCATCATCGCCAAACCGCCGACAACCAACGCGACAATGCGCACGACCCAGGCCAGCCCGACATCCGTCTCAAACACCATCATCTCGATATGCGGGCGCAGCTCGGCAAAGTCCGTCTCGCCGCTCATGGCGCTCGCCATCATCACCATGCTGGCGATGGAAAACAGCACAGCCAGCACCGCCGTTCCCACCAACATCGACCGAAACGGCAACGCCGTGCCCGATATCCGTTCCTGTCCTTTAAGGCTATAGAGCCCAAACAGCGCCAGCCCAAACAACAACATCAAATCCACATACAACCCAAAGCGCAGTGCAATGCTGACCGAGTCGCTCATCAATCACTTCACTTTGAACGTAACGTTGCCGGTAATCGGGTGGGTGTCCGATGACACCGCGCGCCATTCGACTTTGTAGGTGCCGGCAGGCAGTGGCGAAAGCGGTGTGATGACCATGGTTTTCGGATCGCTGCCACCAGAGACTTTGGCTTTCATCGGCATGGGGGAGTGCGCCATGCCGGGCATTTCGGTCATGACCAGTTTTGCGCCGGAGAACTGGGTCATGAGGTTTTCCGAGAAGTGCAGTTCGACGGTGCCGGGTGCCGCGCCATCCGCACCTTCGGCCGGGGTGGAAGACAGCAGTTTCGGGTGCGCTTGAGCGAGCGCGCTCATGAGCAGTCCAATGACAACAGCGGTAGTTTTAATCATGCGCATGCAAGGCCTCTTACCGCTTTAAGCGGTTGTTTTTTTGGTTGTTGAGTTAATGCGTTTAGAACCACAGGCGAACACCGAGGACCAGGCGTGCTTCGCTGCGATCCTCACCTTCATCGTTGGCGTAGTCGGCGGTTTTGCCGTAGGTCCGGTTCCAGGTCACGCCGATATAGGGCGCGATTTCCCGGCGGATTTCATAGCGCAGTCGCAGTCCGGCTTCGGTGTTGGATAGCCCGGAACCGATCCCCCGTTGCGGGTCGTTTTTGCCGTAGACGTTGAGCTCGGCGGTCGGCTGCAGGATCAATCGGTTGGTCAGCAGGATGTCGTAGTCGCCTTCCAGTCGTGCGGCGGTTTGGCCGCCTTCACCGATGAAGGCGGTGGCCTCGGTTTCGAAGTTGTACAGCGCCATCCCTTGCACGCCGAGCGCGGCCCAGGTTTGCGGGTCGCCGGGTTTGAAGTCCTGGCGAACGCCGGTCACCACGTCCCACCACGGGGAGATTGCGTGGCCCCACAGGGCCTGGATTTCGGCGTCTTCGGTTTTGCCATTGGTACGTTCGCCTTCGGAGCGCAACCACAGGCGATCGATGTCGCCGCCGATCCAGCCGGAGAGATCCCAGGCCAGGGTGCTGCCGTTGTCAGCGTCCTGCCATTCGAGTTTATCGGCGAGGAAGTAGTAGTTGAGCGCGGTGTCATGCACGTTGTGCCCGGTCGGGCTTGCGTACACGGCGGCGCGGTCGGCATCGGTCAGCGCCGGGATCGGCGTGCGGCTTTCGGTCGGCGCGGCGGGCTGCATCTGGCCGTCGTCCATGCTTTGCATTTGGCTGTGGTCCATGGCCGGCATCTGGCTATGGTCCATGCCCGGCATCTGGCTGTGATCCATGTTCTGCATGTCGTCGGTGGCGGCCATCGCCGAGGAGAGTGTCAGGCTCGCGGTCACGAGTACCAAAGAGAGGGAGGTGAGTCTGGTCATGGATAGGCGCCTCATTCTTCCACCCGAACTTCACGGAACATGCCCATTTCCATGTGGTACAGGAGATGGCAGTGATAGGCCCAACGGCCGAGTGCGTCGGCGGTGACCCGATAGCTGCGTCGGGAACCGGGCGGCATGTCGATGGTGTGTTTGCGCACCATGAATTCACCGTTCTCGTCTTCGAGGTCGCTCCACATGCCGTGCAGATGGATCGGGTGAGTCATCATCGTGTCGTTGACCAGCACCACCCGAACCCGCTCGCCGTATTTGAGGCGCACAGGTTCGGCGTCGGAGAACTTCACGCCGTTGAACGACCAGGCGAATTTCTCCATGTGGCCGGTGAGGTGCAGTTCGATGGTACGGCTGGGGTCGCGGCCGTCCGGGTCTTCGAAGGTGCTGCGCAGGTCGGAATAGGTCAGGACGCGGCGGCCGTTGTTGCGCAGGCCGAGGCCGGGATCGTCGAGTTTGGGGGCGGTGGTCATGGCTTGCATGTCCACCAGCGGGTTGTCTTTTTCCGTCTCGGGATGGGACTGCATGCCGGGCATGGCCATGGTGCTGTGATCCATTCCCGCCATGCTGCCGTGATCCATGCCGCCCATGCCCATGTCATCCATGGTCACCAGCGGCCGTGGGTCCAGCGGCGGTACCGGCGCGGATAAACCCGCCTTCGCTGCCAGCGTGCCGCGTGCAAAGCCGGTCCGATCCATCGACTGGGCGAACAAGGTGTAAGCCGCTTCGGTCGGCTCGACAATCACATCGAAGGTCTCCGCCACCGCAATGCGAAACTCATCGACACTCACCGGTTTGACGTGCAGGCCATCCGCAGCGACCACTGTCATTTTCAGCCCGGGAATGCGCACGTCGAAGTAGGTCATGGCGGAGCCATTGATGAAGCGCAGGCGCAGCTTTTCGCCCGGCCGGAACACGCCCGTCCAGTTCGAGTTCGGCGCCTGGCCGTTCATCAAGTAGGTGTAAGTTGCGCCGCTGACGTCGGCCAGGTCGGTGGGGTTCATCTTCATTTCGGCCCACATCTTTCGGTCGGCGACTGTGGAACCCCAACCTTTTTCGCTGACGTCGTGGATGAAATCACCCACGGTGGGCTTGTTGTAGTTGTAGTAATCGGATTGCTTTTTCAGCGTCTTCATCAGGCTGACCGGATCTTCATCGGTCCAGTCGGTCAGCATCACCACGTAATCGCGGTCGTACTGGAACGGCTCCGGTTCCTTGGCGTCAATCACCAGCGGCCCGTAAACGCCGGACTGCTCCTGAAAACCCGAATGGCTGTGGTACCAGTAAGTGCCGTTCTGCCGGACCTTGAACTGGTAAACGTACATGCCGTCCGGCTCGATGCCGTGAAAGCTCAGCCCTGGCACGCCGTCCATGTTGGCCGGCAGCAAGATGCCGTGCCAGTGAATGGAGGTGTTGGCGTTGAGTTTGTTTTTCACCCGCAGCGTCACCGTGTCACCTTCGCGCCAGCGCAACAGGGGGCCGGGAATACCGCCGTTGATGGTCATTGCGGTGCGCGGGTTGCCGGTGATGTTGACCGGGGTTTCGCCGATGAACAGGTCGAAGTCGGTGCCCGCCAAAACCTGGGGCTCGCCAGGGCTGGTGACCGCCCAGACAGGCGTGCGCCATAACCCGAGCCCGCCGAGGAGCCCGCCCGCGGCCAGCCCCTTCACGAAGGTGCGTCTTGATGTGTTGGAATGCATTCCGTTTTCCCGGTCCGTCAGCGTGGAGAGAGCTTGACGACGAGGCTAACGGGCGGTGCCTTTCAGCAGGCTGAGGCGGGGATTACAGTTTTGTCAGGTTCATGCTGTATTTATTAGCGTGTACCGGGTGTTGACGCTGAGGCCACAGTGCCGCCACCGCAATTGATATACGAAGACGACTTCAACCAGCGCTGATCCGGATAGTAAGAAAACAACAACTGCCCATCTTTCATCGAATCAATCAACTTATGCGCAATCGCCGGCCGCACTGCCGGACAACCCAGGCTTCTACCGATCCGGCCATTCGCTCGGGCAAGAACCGGACTGACATAGGGCGCCCCGTGAATAACGATCGCCCGCTCTAATGCGTTGTCATTGAACCCCGGCTCCAGACCTTCCATGCGCAAGGAATAACCATTCTGGCCGACATAGCTCGATTGGGTCCGATATAAACCAAGACTGGTGGCAAAGCTTTCATTCTGGTTGGAGAACTTGACCGCCATGTTCTCGCCGCTGTTGCGACCGTGGGCGACCAGTTCGTGGAACAGTAATTTGCGTTTCTTCAGATCGAACACCCACAACCGTTGTTCGGTCGAAGGCAGTGAGTAGTCGATGACAGCGAGTCTTTGGACAGGGGCTTTACCTTGGGCCAAGCTGCATTGGGTAGCGCGTACGGCCAGCCCGATGACTTTGGCGTTGGCGTCAGGTGCTGCTTTGAGCAGCGCGGCTTCAAGCGAATCGGCGTAGGCTGCCGGTACTGAAACTGACGTCAGCAGCAGGGCCGTGAATAGGAAGCCAAAGCGGTCTAGCGCCATATGTAAATCTCACATTAATGTTTCGAGTCTAGCAGTGTGCAGAAGTGCTAGCCGTTGAATACGGGGCGATTAAGGATTATCCATGGGGCAGTTAACAAGGTTATTCGTCATAAGCCGCATCTTTTTTATGGGCTTTCTGATCAGCGGCGTAGCGATTGCAGAAACTTCGCCGATTGAGGCGGTATCTGCCGTCATCAGCAGAGCTGGCGCGGCACCTGACGATTACGTCGCTCAAACGATTCAGGCGGCATTTGAGCCATTGAGTTCATCGTTTCCACCCTTGCTCACTTCCCGTGGCTATCGACGGGTGGATCCGAGTCGTGTGGTCATGGATTTTTACATGCATCGGGGTTACCGCTCGGCTTGGGCGAACGACAGCGATGTCATCCAGTTATTGAAAAGCCTGAGCGAGACGCAGGCCGATGGGTTGGACCCTGCGGACTTTCATATTGATGAGTTGGCGAAGGCCAGAGCATCGATGCAGGCAGCAGAGCCGACGGTGGCGCAACGGGCGGCATTCGATATCGCGGCGACCCGGACCTTTGTCACCGCGCTGCTGCAATTGCGGCGCGGCAAGGTTGACCCTTCGCGTCTGGACATCCATTGGAACTTCGACCCCGTCGGCGCCGATCCTCGTGGAGACATGAATAACTTGTTCGCCGCGCTCGATGCTCATGACGTGGCGCGCGCCTTTGCGCAAGCACCGCCACAAGAGGCGGTTTACCGCAGCCTGCGTGTGGGCCTGGCGCAACTGCGCAAGGTTCGGGACGCGGGCGGCTGGCCGAAGATTGCCGAAGGCCAATCGCTCAAGCCAGGCATGGATGACGCCTCTGTCGCGCAGTTGCGAGCACGTTTGGTGGCAGGTGGTTATCTGGCCCCATCAAAAAAGCCACGCACTGATTACGACGACAGCGTCGCCGCGGCGGTGAAAAAGTATCAGGCCGAGCAATACCTGGGGGCGGACGGCGTGGCGGGGGCCGCGACACTGGCGGCGTTGAATGTGCCCGTAGAGGCGCGGATAGACCAGGTTCGGGTGAACATGGAGCGTGCGCGTTGGTTGCTGTACAAACTTCAGGGCACTTTTGTCATCGTTGATATTGCGGGTTACAAGGTGGCGTTTTATCGCGACGGTAAGGCGATATGGCGTTCCCGGGTTCAGGTCGGTAAGCCGTTCCGCAGTACGCCGGTGTTTCAATCCGAGATTACTTATGTGACGTTCAACCCCACCTGGACCGTGCCGCCGACCATCCTCGTCAAAGACATGCTGCCGAAGATTCAAAGAGATCCCGGCTACCTTGCGGCCAACCGGATAAGAGCGCTTGATCGAGAGGGGAATGTGCTCGATCCAGCGACCGTCGACTGGAATAATGCGCGCGGTATCACGCTGCGACAGGATGCAGGCCCGGACGGCTCACTCGGGCAGGTGGCCATTCGGTTTCCCAATGAATATTCGATTTACCTCCACGACACGCCGCATCGCGAACTGTTTGCGCAATCGCGTCGAGCCACCAGTTCAGGCTGCATACGCGTGGAGAACCCACTGCAGTTAGTTGAACTGCTGTTCAACGACCCGGTTCGTTGGAACAGCGCCGGAATACAGGCCCAGTTGGCTAATGGCAAGACCGAAAACATCAGGCTTCCCGTCAAGGTGCCGGTGCTGTTGGCTTACTGGACAGTGGACCTGAGTAGCGATGGTCGAGTGATGTTTAAACCGGATGTATACGGCTACGATTCCGCGGTACTGCGGGGATTGAATCTGCCTTCGGAATTGCCTGTTCTGGATGTGCGACGAGCAGGAACTTCCGCTGTTGCAACGGGGCAAAACCGGCAATGGCCGTGAAGGAAGCGGGACTTGCTATCCGTATGTAACGGTCAGGTCATCGATGCACCAACGATGCAAGCGCTCTGCATCAACCTTTGCGCTCCGTCGCAGATTCCGGGGTTGGCGAAGCCAAAAGGTTGGCTCACCCGTTGAAAACTATCACAATGCCGAATAGTCACCGATCATCGATGTAAGGGATAGGAAATTGAAGATGGATGTTGCGCAAAAAAAACCGGCACTCAACACAGGTATGCTTGATGTGCATGACCTCGATGAGTGCCGCAACATCCAAAAAGGTGCCGTGTTTATCATCGCCTCGGGGGCGTCAGCTAAAGATTTTCCGCTGGAAAAGTTTGCAGATGTTCCGATGATTACAATGAACGGCGCCATTTCCATGTTTTCCGGGACAGGTATCAAGCCGTTCTTTTATGCCTGTACGGATCAAGGCTTTTCCCGACAGCAACCCGAACTGTTTTCAGAGGGCATGCGCATCAGTCAACGGGTTGCACTGTGGCAAGAGCACATTTGGCATACGACAGTAGCGCCTGAGGGCGAGCTGTATTTACTCGGTCGAGCACCCAAGCTCTCCTGGACTGACCTGGTGTTCAGGGCCGATAAAGAACTCGTCAGAAGTCGCAAACTCGGAAATGGCCGCAATAGAACCCTTGGCTTCAGCAAGAACCTTAAACGCGGTTTTTTTGATGCCCGTACCGTGGCTTATCTGGCTTTGCAAATTGCGTATCACGTGGGGTTTACCAAGGTGTTTCTGGTTGGCGTCGACTTGAATCAGTCTGTAAGCCGTTTTTACGAAGGGGCCGACACGGTCGCGTCGCCATGCCTGCTCGATCAGCATTTTTATACGAGAATCCTGCCGTCCTTCGAGATCTTGTCGAAGTACGTTGTGGATGAAGATTTTCAGGTCTACAGCCTGTCCAATTCTTCAAGGATTCCAGATGAACTCATTCCCCGAGTGACGCTGGAAGAGATCGACAAGTTGATCTAAAGGTTGTTCGTACTTTATTGAAATGGGCGCCCTCGAGGCCGCCCTCGAGAATGGGGGCTTGCTGAACCCCCTTATTGATTCCCTACAGTTCCTGATTCCCCCCGCAAAAACTCCACCAACGTCTGTTGCAACCCGGTCAGCGCTCCCTTGCGGCTGATCAATGCCAACTCGGCCGGTGGCAATTCGGACAGGTCGGTGCACACAGTGTGCTAATGCGCCGGGGGGATGCAGAAAGTGTCCGGGCGCATATGCACCGTGCGATGCGGCGGCTAGCCAAAGGACATTTGCCCCATACCCCCCCGTAGACTAAGCTCAAAAAAAATAAGGGTTTTGGGGTGTTACCCATGCCTTACCCTTACAGGACGAGCTTTTGCCTATCCCTGCGCACGATCCGCACAACGCCACCGGCGTCACGTTGAAACGGTTACCTCTGCGCAAAGCAGCGGTACTGTTTATTGCGGTCGTGTGCCTGAGCCTGTGCGGTTTGCTGTACCTGCAACTGGAGCAGTCGCGCCGGCATGATCTGGCCTTGGCGCAAGTGGCGTCATCAAACCTGACGCGGGCCATGGCGCAGCAGGCCGAAGACACCTTCATGCAAGCCGATCTGGTGCTGACCAGTCTGGCCGACTGGATTCAGGCTGACGGTTTCGGCGCGCCCCAAAAGGCACGCTTGCAGAAAACATTCGCCCGGCGGGTGCAGGCGCTGAATCAATTGCACGGGATATTTCTGTTCGACCAAAAAGGGCAGTGGGTCGTTACCTCTTTCGACGAACTGCCACGCGGACCGGGTGTGGGGGATCGCGATTATTTCAAGTTCCACCAGCAGAACGTCTCCTCCCAGGCGCACATCGGGCCGGCGATTCGCAGTCGGGAAAATGGCGAATGGATCATCCCGATATCCAAGCGTGTGAACGACAAGAATGGCAATTTCGAGGGCGTCTTGTTGGCCGGTATCAAGATGGCGTACTTCGATCAGTTCTTCAAAAGCTTCAGCATTGATGACAACGGTTCGATGTTTTTGGGATTGACCGACGGAACGCTGCTGGCGCGACGGCCGTTCGTGGAGTCGCAGATTGGCACATCACTGGCCAAGAGCGAGATCTTCGAGAAATTGCTGCCCGACGCGCCTTCCGGTAACGCGATGTTCAGCTCGCTGGTCGATGGTGTTGTGCGGTTGTATGGCTACCGTCAGCTCGACGCTTATCCGTTGGTCGTGTCTGCCGCCTCGTCCAGGGAAGCGATTCTCAAGGATTGGTACGACACGGCATTTCGCTCCTCAGTCATCGTTGCCCTGGTGGTGTTGGGCGTGGGGCTGTTCGGTTGGATGTTCCTTTATCAGGTGCGTGTCGGCGAACAGGTCGAGGCGGATTTGCGCAAGGCAAAGGAAGCGTTGAAGCTGATCGCGACCCACGACAGCCTGACCGGCCTGGGCAATCGCCGGCTGTTCGAGGGCGCGCTGGACATCGAGTTCAGCCGAGGCGCCCGGCAGTCGAGTTCACTGAGCCTGATCATGCTCGATATCGATTACTTCAAGCGCTACAACGACGCTTACGGCCACGTGGCAGGGGACCATTGCCTGGCTGAAGTGGCGCGGGCGGTGAAGGGGTGCTGCCATCGAAAAGCCGATCTGGCCGTGCGCTACGGCGGAGAGGAGTTTGCGGTGTTGTTGCCCGACACCGATATTCACGGTGCGCTGGTGATTGCCGAGCAGATCCGTCGCAGCGTCATGGACAAGAACATCATCCACAGCGGTTCACCCACGGGCTTCGTGACAGTCAGTCTGGGTTGTTATTCGTTTGTACCGACGGGGCGGGACAGCATGGAAGTATTCATCGAACGTGCGGATGCGGCGCTGTATCAAGCCAAGCATTCGGGGCGAAACCGCTCGGCGGTGCTGTCGATGGAAGGTGGTGTCGATGCACTGCTGCGTTCGGATCGTTGAGGTTTCTATCGAGGGTGTTTCACCCGCGCAACACCCCGGCCAGCCGGCTGTCTGCCTGTCAGATCCCCTTCACTTGATCGTCTAGAGTTGCGGTAACGCTGCCAATCCCGGCAGGTCTCCCCACCGCACGGATGATCGTCAAAATGTTGATTACTCAAGCATTGACAGCCGTTGCTCTAACCGTTGCAGCCTGCGCCATCTTTCCGCTCGCGAGCCATGCCCAATCGAAAGTCACAGCCGAAGAAGCACACGCCATCGGCGTGGATGCCTACGTTTATTTTTACCCACTGTTGACCATGGACATTACCCGTAAGCAATTCACCAACATCGAACCGGGCAAGGAGTTCGGTAAAGGTCCGATGAATATGTTTGTCAGCGTGCCGCAGTATCCACCTGCAAATTTCAAAGGGGTGGTGCGCTCGAACTTCGACACCTTGTATTCCATTGCCTGGCTGGATTTGACCGAAGAACCGCTGGTGATCGCAGCGCCCGATACGGCCGGGCGTTTTTACTTGCTGCCGATGCTCGACATGTGGACCGATGTATTCGCCTCACCGGGCTGGCGCACCACGGGCACCCAGGCGGGGCAGTTTCTGGTGACACCGCCGGGCTGGACCGGGACGGTGCCTGCCGGACTGAACCATCTGCCGGCGCCCACGCCCTTTGTCTGGGTCATTGGCCGCACCAAGACCGACGGCGCTGCGGACTACGCGGCGGTGCACAAAATTCAGGCTGGCTACACCGTGACACCGTTGTCCCGGCTGGGTAAAAGCGCCGAGCCGGTCAGCGTGAACATTGACCCGGCCGTGGACATGAAGACCCCGCCAAAGATCCAGGTCGACGCAATGTCGGCGGCTGACTACTTCGCCTACGCCGCCGAATTGCTCAAGGTGCACCCTGCGCACATCAGCGATCAACCGATCCTGGCGCAGATGACGCGCATCGGTATCGAGCCCGGAAAATCCTTCAACATGGATGCGCTGGACCCTGAAATCAAAGCAGCGCTTCAGACCGTACCCGAGGACGCGCAGGCGCTGATGACGTGGAAGGTTCCCACCCTCGCTCGCGTGGTCAATGGCTGGTCGATGAACACCGACACCATGGGCGTCTACGGCAACTACTACCTCAAACGCGCGATCGTTGCGCAGATCGGGCTCGGCGCCAACTTGCCCGAGGATGCGATTTATCCGCTGAACATCGGCGATGTCGAAGGCAAGCCACTCGATGGCGCGAACAAGTACGTGCTGCATTTCGACAAGGGTGAAACGCCGCCGGTAAACGCTTTCTGGTCGATCACCTTGTACGACCCCGAGGGTTTCCAGGTCGGCAATGCGCTCAACCGCTTTGCACTCAGTAGCTGGATGCCGTTCAAGACCAATGCTGACGGTTCGCTGGATATCTACTTCCAGCACGAAAACCCTGGCAAGGATCTTGAAGCCAATTGGCTGCCGGCACCGAAGGGCGGGTTCAACCTGACCATGCGTTTGTATGGGCCCAAGCCCGAGGTGTTGAACGGCAAGTGGAATCCTCCGCCGGTCAAGCCAACCTAATTCCGCGTTTCAGACCCAAAAGCAGCCGACGATCATCGGCTGCTTTTACGCGTCCAGCTGCCCGTCCCGCCGCCGGCACCACCCGTTCCACCGCCCGCCGCGCCCGTGCCACCCCCCGCGCCAGAGCCACTGTTCCCGGCATTGCCACCATTTCCGCCACCCGACGAGTCCGATCCGCTATTGCTGCCGTTAGCGCTATGGTCGCTCGAGGGTTGGTCAGGGTTATTGTTGGGCGCCATGGTCGAGCCGCCGATTGAACCCGATCGGGTGCCGGTCGCATCAGCGCCATCGCCTGAGGCTGCAAAAACACCGACGGACAGGGTGCACAGCACTCCAGCCAGTAACAGCGAAGTCATTTTGATGCTCATCATGGTGCGTCTCCAAAGATGAGTCGTTACCTGATGTGGGTGTGATGGACAGAGCGCGTGGTGCCGGTTGGTTGACACGTGGCCGGTGTGTGTTTCAGGCGAAAGCCTCGCACAGGTGTCAGCGAAGGTTCTATTCTGCCAGCTTCTGTTCAAGGTTCTGCCGCACCTGCGGCCATTCCTCATCAATGATGCTGAACCGCACCGAATTGCGCTTGCGGCCGTCCGGCATGATCCGCTCGTGGCGCATGATGCCTTCCTGCTGTGCGCCTAGCCTGAGGATCGCATTGCGCGACTTCTGGTTGTTTTCGTCGGTAGTGAATTGCACCCGCACGCAATCCAGCGTCTCGAAAGCGTATTGCAGCATCAGGTATTTGGCTTCGGTGTTGACGAAGGTTTTCTGCCAGCGGGCGCAGATCCAGCTGCTGCCGATTTCGAGCTTGCGGTTGAGTCGGTCGATTTTCCAGAACCGCGTCGAACCGATGACCTCGCCCGTGTCCTTGAGCACGATGACGAAGGGCAGCACAGTGCCAGCGTCGCGGCCGTCGAGGGCTTTCTTGAGGTAGCTGTCGACGGTGGTCGGGGAGGGCACAACGGTGACGGTCAGGTTCCACAGTTCACCGTCTTGCGCGGCATTGACCAGCGCATCAGCATCACTCAATTGCAGGGGGCGCAGGCAGATTCGTTGACCTTCCAGTGTGTCCATGAGCAGGCATTCTCGGCATTAAAAGGTACGCGGGTGTTGCGTGCAATTACAGGGCAGCGGCCGTCGATTGGCAATGGTTATGTCAACTGCCGTTACCACCGTCACCGTCACCGCTCCCCGGTACGCCGATAACCCGTAATCTCAACGAGTTCGTGATGCATACCAGTCTGTTCAATTTGCCCGCAGCGATGTCGTGGAGGACGTCAGGGAGGCCTTGATCCAGAGCCGTTTGCCGGCCAGTCGTCTGGAGCTGGAAATCACCGAAAACGTGATGCTCATCGATGTGGAGGGCGCGTTGGCGACCATGAATGCGCTCAAGGAGCTGGGCGTGCGGTTGAACATGGAGGACTTCGGTGCCGGCTATTCGTCCCTGGGTTACTTGCGCACGTACCCGTTCGACGGGATCAAGATCGACAAGCGTTTCATCTCGTCCATGAGCGGCGGCGGCAATGACCGCGCCGTGGTGCAGGCGATCATCAACCTAGGCAAAGCCATGGGCCTGACCGTGACCGCAGAAGGCGTCGAGCCCCTGGAGCAACTGGACTTCCTGGTCTCGGACCAGTGCCATGAGGTGCAGGGTTTCTACTTGAGTCGGCCTATGGAAAAACTGACGTTGCTGCCGTTGCTCAAGGCATCGCATGACGAGTTTCCCGTGTAGGGGGCGCGCCTTTAGTCGCCTGACTCGCTCGGAGAGGCAACTGCCAGCACGCACCCTGGTCACAACTGGACATCGACCCTGCGTTGCGAGCGTTGGCCCATGAAGAACCTGAAAATCGCGACATTCAACGTCAACGGCATGCGCGCCAGACTGCCGAACTTGCTCGCCTGGCTTGAGCGCGAGCAGCCGGACATTGCGTGTTTGCAGGAACTCAAGTCAGTCGACAGTGCATTCCCCGCCGCCGAGCTTGAGGCCGCAGGATACGGCGCGCTCTGGCAAGGTCAATCTTCGTGGAACGGCGTGGCGATTCTGGCGCGGGATGCGCAGCCGCTGGAGAGTCGTCGAGGTCTGCCGGGCGATGACAGCGACACCCATAGCCGGTATCTGGAGGCTGCCGTGCACGGGATTCTGGTGGGCTGCCTGTACCTGCCCAACGGCAACCCGCAGCCGGGGCCGAAGTTCGATTACAAGCTGGCGTGGTTCGAACGACTGATCCACTACGCGCAGACGCTTCAGGCCAGTGAACATCCCGTGGTGCTGGCCGGTGACTACAACGTGGTGCCCACCGACCTCGACATCTACAACCCGCGATCCTGGCTGAAGGATGCGTTGCTGCAACCTGAAAGCCGCGAGTGTTATCAGCGCATGCTGGCCCAGGGCTGGACCGACTCCTTACGCCATCTGTATCCGGAGGATCGGCTCTATACCTTCTGGGATTATTTTCGCCAGCACTGGCAAAAAAACTCCGGGTTGCGCATCGATCATCTGTTGCTTAACCCGGCACTGAGTCCTTATTTGCAGGAGGCCGGAGTCGATGCCTGGGTTCGCAACGAGCCCCACGCGAGTGATCATGCGCCGGCATGGATTCGATTGAGTTCGCGCAAGCGGCGTTGAGATTGAAGTGGGTGGCGATTGGCTAAATCAATTGTCGGTCGACCCGCTTTTTCCCTTATACATGGCGCCCATCGGCGGAGAAATCCGGCCCCCTGCATAAGGACTGAGCAATGAGCGAGCCACAGCTGAGCAATCTTGCGTTGTATCTGCAGCGCCTGGGCTTCGATGCGCCTCCGGCGCCGACCCTGGACACCCTGCGCCAACTTCAACTGCGCCACACCGGCGCCTTCCCGTTCGAAAACCTCAGCACGTTGTCGGGGCAACCGGTGCTCATCGACCTGCCGTCCATCGAGCAAAAGGTCCTGCACGATGGTCGCGGCGGTTACTGCTACGAACTCAACAACCTGTTCCTGGCCTTGCTCCAGGCGCTGGGCTTCGACGCTCGCGGCCTCTCCGGCCGAGTGGTCATGGGCCAGCCCGAAGGCGCGTGGACTGCCCGTACGCACCGCTTGAGCCTGGTGACCCTGGACGGCGTGCGCTACATCACCGACGTCGGCTTCGGCGGCATGGTGCCCACCGCACCGCTGATGCTCGATACCCCGGCTGAACAGCTCACGCCCCACGAACCCTATCGCATCGAGCAGCACGAGGATGGCTACACCCTGCGCGCCAACGTCGGCGGCGAATGGCGGGCGATGTACATTTTCGATTTGCAGCGCCAGGAAGACATCGATTACGCCGTTGGCAACTGGTACGTCTCGACTCACCCCGAATCGTCGTTCGCCAGACAGTTAATGGTGGCGCGCACCGGGGAAGGGTGGCGCCGCACGCTGAACAACGGCAGTTTTGCGATTCATCGGATCGGTCGTGAGACTGAACGGCGGCAGGTGGCGGATGTGGATGAATTGATGGGTTTGTTGCGCAGCGAATTCGACATTCGGGTGCCGCGGGAGGCGGCGTTGCGCCGAGTTATCGAAGGGCTGATTCAACAGCCCTGAACCTCACAGCTCCAGCCCCTCCTGCACCACCGAAAGCAGGGTGTCTTCGGTCATGGCGATCGCATCCGGTTGTTGCCCGGATTGATCGATCGCCTGCAGCCACCACTGTGTCTCGCCGTGTTCGCTCACGGTTCGCAGCATCGAGAGTGCCTTTCCTTGGGTGCGGATCTCGACCCGCCCGGCACCATCCTCGGTGAAACGAGCGACGGGGTCGAAGGTGATGCTGTGGTGGTTGCCTTCAATCAGTAACTGATCGATGGCGTAGTCGTAGGTCGCCCCGTCAGGATGACGCTCGAAGACGTGCGTCGGCACTCGCCGAATGTTCAGCCCGGCTTCGCTGAGCGGCGCCAGCCAGGCTTCGATGAGGTGGTACAGCTCGTAAACCTGTGCAGGCCAGCTGTCGATCTGCTGATCGGCACAGTGTGTCGTGTCGGCACTGGACTGCTGGGTTTGCTTCAGTTTCGCGACGAGTTGGTCAGCCTTGCTCATGTCGATTTCCTATCGTGGTCTCAGTGAGAGCGTACCTCTATCAAGGTAGTGCACGTCTTGCCTTGCGTCATGTTGCCGGGAGGTTTTGGTTTCAAGGGGCTTGCCGACGATGAGTCTCGCGGGCTTGGAATGGCCATGTGTCCATAATCTGACTGGTTAGTTGTATACAACTCTATAGACATTTGTCCTGAGTCTTGCATACAGTGTGCGCATAACAAAAACCAGGGAACCCCCCAACCATGAAAACGCCCCATGTTTCACACCAACGGCCTGAGGACGAGAATCTCGGGATCGGCGCGAATATGGCTTACGGCCTGCAACACGTTCTGACCATGTACGGCGGCATCGTCGCGGTGCCTTTGATCATCGGCCAGGCGGCCGGGCTCTCGCCAGCGGACATCGGTTTGTTGATTGCTGCTTCATTGTTTGCAGGGGGGCTGGCGACATTGCTGCAAACCCTGGGCTTACCGTTTTTCGGCTGCCAATTGCCGCTGGTACAGGGCGTGTCGTTCTCTGGCGTCGCGACAATGGTGGCGATTGTCAGCAGTGGCGGGGAGGGCGGGTTTCAATCGATTCTCGGGGCGGTGATTGCCGCGTCGTTGATCGGCCTGCTGATCACGCCGGTGTTCTCTCGAATCACCAAGTTTTTCCCGCCGCTGGTCACGGGCATTGTGATCACCACCATCGGCCTGACGCTGATGCCAGTCGCTGCACGCTGGGCCATGGGCGGCAACAGCCATGCCCCGGACTTCGGCAGCATGGCGAACATCGGTCTGGCGGCGGTGACGCTGGTGCTGGTGCTGTTGTTGAGCAAGATCGGCAGCGCGACCATCTCGCGCTTGTCGATCCTGCTGGCGATGGTTATCGGCACGGTGATCGCGGTGTTCCTTGGCATGGCGGACTTCTCGTCCGTCACTCAAGGTCCGATGTTTGGCTTCCCGACGCCGTTCCACTTCGGCATGCCGACCTTCCACTTCGCCGCGATCCTGTCGATGTGCATTGTGGTCATGGTGACCCTGGTGGAAACCTCGGCTGACATTCTGGCGGTGGGTGAAATCATCGGCACCAAGGTCGACTCCAAACGCCTGGGCAACGGCCTGCGCGCCGACATGCTGTCGAGCATGATCGCGCCGATCTTCGGTTCCTTCACCCAAAGCGCGTTCGCCCAGAACGTCGGGCTGGTGGCGGTGACCGGGATCAAGAGTCGCTTCGTGGTGGCGACCGGCGGTTTGTTTCTGGTGATCCTCGGTTTGCTGCCGTTTATGGGCCGGGTCATCGCCGCTGTACCGACTTCAGTCCTCGGCGGCGCCGGTATCGTGCTGTTCGGCACCGTGGCCGCCAGCGGTATTCGTACGCTGTCCAAGGTCGACTACCGCAACAACGTCAACCTGATCATCGTCGCTACCTCCATCGGCTTCGGCATGATCCCCATCGCAGCGCCGAACTTCTACGACCACTTCCCAAGCTGGTTCGCCACGATCTTCCACTCGGGCATCAGCTCGTCGGCGATCATGGCCATCGTGCTTAACCTGACCTTCAACCACCTCACTGCCGGTAACTCCGATCAGCAGTCGGTGTTCGCGGCCGGTACTGAGCGGGTGCTGCGTTATCAGGATCTGGCGGCGCTGCGCGAAGGGGATTATTTCAGCGAAGGCAAGCTGCGTGACTGTGACGGGAATGAGATTCCGGTGGTGGAGGCGGACCATGAGCACGCAGAGCCGCGGACGGTGCATGCGAAAAGTAGTGAGCATGTCTGACGCCGACACTCGCTGAAAAAGGCCGATCTGTTGAAGAGACAGATCGGTTTTTTTTGTTTTTCCGTCAGCCACAAAAAAGCCCCTGAACCTTTCGATTCAGGGGCTTTTCGATATTGCTTGTCTGGCTCCACGACCTGGACTCGAACCAGGGACCCAGTGATTAACAGTCACTTGCTCTACCAACTGAGCTATCGCGGAATGGCGTGTATGTTACTGATTCAAAAAGAGAAGTCAAGCACCTGTTAGTAATTTGACGGGTTCATGGGGACGGGTGGTGGTTTATCGACCGTGGGCGGTTACCAGAATCGCCTCAGAGGTCTACCATGGCCGCCCGGAAGTGGTTACACGCGCTGCCGGCCATTCGCCGAAAAGGTACGCGCCATGAATCACCCAATCACCACACCTCGCCACAACGGGGTGTTCGCATGAGCATCGCTCAAATCAGCCTGCCCAAAGGCGTCGGCCCTCACGCCGAAAAACTGTTCGACGCAATCACTCAGGCCAGTACCGCTGATGAATTGAACCGTGCTGGTGGCAAGGCCGAAGGGTTTGTCCTGGGCCTGGAAAGCACCAAGGCCATCAAAAGCCAGGTCGCCGAATCGCTCTACGTCGCCTATGACGACGCTGCCAGCCAGCGCGCGACCGAATTGGCTTAACCGCCGAAGGTCACTGTAGCGAGCGCCAGTTTGGCGTACAGCATGGTTGCGGCCAGTTGCACCAGCCACAAGGCCAGGCCGCCGAGAAACACGCCGGCAGCGACTTGCATCACCAGATTGTTACTGCGTTTGGCCGGGGTACGAGGCACGAAGTGGTCCAGCTCATCGCGGTCGGCGCGTAGGTCATCGTTTTTCATGTGGGTTCTCGTAAGAATTCGGATGTACATAAAACCTGTGGGAGCGGGCTTGCCCGCGATGAGGCCATCACATTCAGCATTGATGTTGGCTGGCTGGCCGCTATCGCAGGCAAGCCAGCTCCCACATTTAATATGTGTGCAGTCTAGAGCGGTCGTTCGCTGCGCTGGGAATTATCTGAGGCAAATAAAACGGGAAGCCCAAGGGCTTCCCGTTTTTTACCACTCGACGATTCAGATCACCGCAACGATGGCCTTGGTCACGACGTCGATGTTGCTCTGGTTCAACGCGGCCACGCAGATACGACCGGTGTCCAAAGCGTAGATGCCGAACTCGCTGCGCAGGCGCGTCACTTGCTCAACCGTCAGGCCGGAGTAAGAGAACATGCCACGCTGACGACCGACGAAGCTGAAGTCGCGCTGCGGAGCATTTTTCGCCAGCATGTCGACCATCTGAATGCGCATGCCGCGAATCCGCAGACGCATTTCAGCCAGTTCTTCTTCCCACTGGGCACGCAGTTCCGGGCTGTTCAGTACAGCGGCGACGATGCTTGCACCGTGGGTCGGCGGGTTGGAGTAGTTGGTGCGGATCACGCGCTTGACTTGCGACAGCACGCGCGCGCTTTCTTCTTTCGATTCGCTGACGATCGACAGGGCGCCCACGCGCTCGCCGTACAGCGAGAACGATTTGGAGAACGAGCTGGAGACGAAGAAGGTCAGGCCCGATTCAGCGAACAGACGCACGGCAGCGGCGTCTTCATCGATGCCATCGCCAAAGCCCTGGTAGGCCATGTCGAGGAACGGTACGTGACCTTTGGCTTTCACGACTTCCAGCACGTTGTTCCAGTCCGCCGGGCTCAGGTCCACACCGGTCGGGTTATGGCAGCACGCGTGCAGGACAACGATGGAGCCGGACGGCAGGGCGTTCAAGTCTTCCAGCAAGCCAGCACGGTTCACGTCGTGGGTCGCGGCGTCGTAGTAGCGATAGTTCTGCACCGGGAAACCGGCCGTTTCGAACAGCGCGCGGTGGTTTTCCCAGCTCGGGTCGCTGATCGCCACCACGGCATTCGGCAGCAGTTGCTTGAGGAAGTCGGCACCGATTTTCAGCGCCCCAGTACCGCCAACGGCCTGGGTGGTGATGACGCGGCCAGCGGCGATCAGTGGCGAGTCATTGCCAAACAGCAGTTTTTGCACGGCCTGGTCGTAGGCGGCAATACCGTCGATTGGCAAGTAGCCACGGGAAGCGTGTTGAGCGACGCGAATCGTCTCGGCTTCGACAACGGCGCGCAGGAGTGGAATTCGCCCCTCCTCGTTGCAGTAAACACCGACCCCCAGGTTGACCTTGTTGGTACGGGTATCGGCGTTGAATGCTTCGTTGAGGCCCAGGATTGGATCGCGTGGTGCCATTTCGACAGCGGAGAACAGGCTCATTTTGCGGCGGCTCTGAATGGAAAGTGGAGGGACGTGTCGCGCTCCAGCCGAATGCACTAGAGCGGTGCACAAACGGGGAGCTAGTATAGAGGCCATCTGCGATTGATGGCGACAGACGATTCGGCTTTTGCGGTAAGTTTTTCCGATTATTTCTCGACCGTTAGTCGATTGGCATCGTCAGAGGTTTTACCCGATGTAGGACGTTTGCCTTGAAAGCGATGGCAATCGGCTCCACATTGAGCACAATCCAGTTTTTTCCTCGGGCGACATCGGTCGTTTGCGGTCTTTCCCGTTGCTGCCCGGTTCGCCCGGACAGGCGCGACTCCTGCTTCGAAAACCGAGAGGTATTTCATGTCTGAATTCCAGCTAGTCACCCGCTTCGAGCCCGCCGGCGATCAGCCGGAAGCCATCCGCCTGATGGTCGAGGGCATCGAAGCCGGGCTGGCGCACCAGACGTTGCTCGGTGTGACCGGCTCGGGCAAGACTTTCAGCATCGCCAATGTGATCGCCCAGATTCAGCGTCCGACCCTGGTGCTGGCGCCGAACAAAACCCTGGCCGCGCAGTTGTACGGTGAGTTCAAGGCGTTCTTCCCGAACAACGCCGTCGAATACTTCGTTTCGTACTACGACTACTACCAGCCCGAAGCCTACGTGCCGTCATCGGATACGTTCATCGAGAAAGACGCCTCGATCAACGATCACATCGAGCAGATGCGATTGTCCGCGACCAAGGCGCTGCTGGAGCGCAAAGACGCGATCATCGTCACCACGGTGTCGTGCATCTACGGTCTGGGCAGTCCGGAAACTTATTTGAAGATGGTTCTTCACGTGGATCGCGGCGACAAGCTCGATCAGCGTGCGTTGCTGCGTCGCCTGGCAGACTTGCAGTACACGCGCAACGACATGGAGTTTGCCCGTGCGACCTTCCGGGTGCGTGGCGACGTGATCGATATTCATCCGGCGGAATCCGATTTCGAAGCGATCCGCATCGAGCTGTTCGATGACGAAGTGGAGAGCCTGTCGGCCTTCGATCCGCTGACCGGCGAAGTGATTCGTAAGCTGCCGCGTTTCACGTTCTATCCGAAAAGCCACTATGTCACCCCGCGAGAAACCCTGCTGGATGCCGTTGAAGGGATCAAGGTCGAGTTGCAGGAACGCCTGGAATACTTGCGCTCCAACAATAAACTGGTGGAAGCCCAGCGCCTGGAGCAACGCACCCGTTTCGACCTGGAGATGATCCTTGAGCTGGGTTATTGCAACGGTATCGAAAACTACTCGCGCTACTTGTCCGGTCGCGAATCCGGGCAGGCGCCACCGACTCTGTTTGACTACCTGCCGGCCGACGCCTTGCTGGTGATCGACGAATCCCATGTCAGCGTGCCGCAGGTCGGCGCCATGTATAAGGGCGACCGTTCGCGTAAAGAGACGCTGGTGGAATACGGTTTCCGTCTGCCGTCCGCGTTGGATAACCGACCGATGCGTTTCGACGAATTCGAAAACATCAGCCCGCAGACGATCTTTGTCTCGGCAACCCCGGGCAATTACGAAGCAGAGCATGCCGGTCGTGTGGTCGAGCAGCTGGTGCGTCCAACTGGTCTGGTGGACCCGCAAATCGAAATCCGTCCGGCGTTGACCCAGGTCGACGATCTGCTCTCGGAGATCGGCAAGCGCGTGGCGCTGGAAGAGCGGGTGCTGGTCACCACCCTGACCAAACGCATGTCTGAAGACTTGACCGATTACCTGGCCGACCACGGCGTGCGGGTGCGTTACCTGCACTCGGACATCGACACCGTGGAGCGGGTAGAAATCATCCGCGATCTGCGTCTGGGCACTTTCGATGTGCTGGTGGGGATCAACCTGCTGCGTGAAGGCCTGGACATGCCGGAAGTCTCGCTGGTGGCGATCCTCGATGCGGACAAGGAAGGCTTCCTGCGTTCCGAGCGCTCGCTGATCCAGACCATCGGCCGGGCGGCGCGCAACCTCAATGGTCGGGCGATTCTCTATGCCGATCGCATCACCGGTTCCATGGAGCGGGCGATCGGCGAAACCGAGCGTCGTCGCGACAAGCAGATTGCCTTCAACCTGGCCAATGGCATCACGCCCAAGGGCGTGTTCAAGGACGTTGCCGACATCATGGAAGGCGCCACCGTGCCGGGTTCGCGTAGCAAGAAGCGCAAAGGCATGGCCAAGGCCGCCGAGGAAAGCGCCAAGTACGAAGCAGAATTGCGTTCGCCGGGCGAGATCGCCAAGCGTATCAAGGCGCTGGAAGAGAAAATGTACCAGCTCGCCCGCGACCTGGAGTTCGAAGCAGCGGCGCAGATGCGCGACGAGATTGGCAAGTTGCGGGATCGGTTGATCACTGTTTGATTTGCTGCGCCTGAACCGGCCTCTTCGCGAGCAAGCCCGCTCCCACAATGATGAGGGTGGTCACACAATTTGTGTCCACCCACAGACCCTGTGGGAGCGGGCTTGCCCGCGAAGAGGCCAGTACGGGCGCTACAAATATCAATTAGTGTGCTTCGCCAGCCTTCAATCCCGCCGGCAACGCCTTGGTCAGCAACACCGCCAGCATGCTGATCCCCAGCGCGATCCCGACAAAGTGAAACGCATCGTTGTAAGCCATGATCGACGCCTGCTGATGCGCAATTTCGCTGAGCTTGCCCAGCGCGGCCGTCTCACTGCCAAACCGATCCGTCAGCGACGCCATGCGCTCGGCCACCTGCGGGTTGGTCGGCACAAGCGCTTCCCGTAAATAATCAAAGTAAGTCTTGGTTCGCGCATCCAGCAACGTGGCGAGGAGGGCGATGCCAATCGCGCCGCCGAGGTTGCGCAGGATGTTGAACAGGCTCGACGCCGAACCCGCGTCCTGCGGCAGGATGTACGCCGTGGCGATCAACGAGATGGTCACCATGATCAGCGGCTGGCCCAGCGCGCGGATGATCTGGATTTGATTGAACTGCGGCCCGGCGAAGTCCGGGTTCAACACCCCCGATGAAAAACTCGCCAATCCAAATAGCCCGAAACCCAGCGTGCAAAGCCATTTCGGCGAGACGTACTTCATCAGCTTCGGCACCAGCGGTATCAAAAACAGCTGCGGCACGCCCATCCACATGATCACTTCGCCGATCTGCAGGGCGTTGTAGTTCTGGATCTGCGCCAGGTACAGCGGCAACAGGTAGATCGAGCCGTACAATCCGACACCCATCCCGACACTGGAAATACTCGATAAACCAAAGTTGCGATTGCGCAGGATGCCGAGGTTGATCAGCGGGTTGGGCTTGGACGTCTGCACGATCACAAAGGTGATCAGGCTGACCAGCGCGATGCTGCCCAGGGTCACGATCAGGCTCGACTCCAGCCAGTCCTTGCGATGGCCTTCCTCTAGAAACACCTGCAAACAACCGAGGCCGACGCCCAGCGTGAGAATGCCCAGGTAGTCGGTGCTTTTCAGCAGTTCCCAGTGGGCTTCTTTCTTCTCCAGGCCGTACATCAGACCGGCGATCATGATCAGGCCCGGCGGAATGTTGATGTAGAAGATGTATTCCCAGCCCCAATTCTCGGTCAACCAACCACCGAGGGTCGGGCCGATAGAGGGCGCGAACGTTGCGGTCATGGCAAACATCGCCATGCCTTTGGCTCGGTGGTGTTCGGGGAGTTTGATCAGCGTGAGGGTGAACGCCAGCGGGATCAGCGCACCGCCGGTGAAACCCTGCAAGGCGCGGAAGACGATCATGCTTTCCAGGCTCCAGGCCATGGAGCAGAGCAGGGAAGCAGCGAGAAATCCGAGGGACACCCACACCGCCAGTCGCCGCGCCGAGAGCAACTGCACCAGCCACGCCGTCAGCGGGATCATGATGATTTCCGCCACCAGGTACGAGGTGGAAATCCACGAGCCTTCTTCCAGAGTCGCCGACAGCGCGCCCTGAATATCCTTGAGCGACGAGTTGGTGATCTGGATGTCGAGCACTGCCATGAATGCACCGAGCATCACGCTCATGACCGCGATCCAGTCCCGCCGGGTCGGTTCGCCGACCGGGCGGATCAGTTGATCACCGGCCATCGTCAGGGGCGTCTTTGATGTTCACTTTGGCGGTGACCGACATGCCCGGACGAATCTTGCCTTGCAGCGGATTGTTCGCGGCGAAGGTCAGTTTTACCGGAATCCGTTGTACGACTTTGGTGAAGTTGCCGGTGGCATTGTCCGGCGGCAACAGGCTGAACTGCGCGCCCGAAGCGGCGAACAGGCTATCGACTCGTGCTTCGATGGGCGTGTCGCTGTAGGCATCGAACGTCAGTTCGGCTTTTTGGCCAGGCTGCATGTGGCCGATTTGGGTTTCCTTGAAGTTGGCCTGAATCCAGATGTCCTGATCCGGCACGATCGACATCAAGTAAGCACCCGCCTGCACATACTGGCCTTCGCGGGCGGCGCGCTGGCCGATCAGGCCGCTGATGGGTGCATGGATTTCGCTGCGGGTCAGGTTCAGTTCGGCCTGGGCCAGATCGGTTTTGGCGTTGGCGATCATGGCGTCGAGTCGTTTGATCTCGGCGCTCAGTGAGTTGATTTGTTGGCGCTGACTTTGTGCGTCCGCTTGAGCCTTGGTCACTTGCGAGCGGGCGATGTGGTTGTCGGCGGAGAGGGTGGTCACCCGTTCTTCCGAGACATAGCCGGGTTTGCGCAGCGTTTGCGCGCGAGACAAATCGATCTGCGAACGACCGAGGCTGGCCTGGCTGGACGCGACTTGCGCCTCGCTGGCGGCGATCAGACTGGCTTGCTGAGTCAGCTTGCTTCGGGCTTGCAGGCGTTCGGCTTCACGGGTGGCGAGGGTGGCGTTGGCGCGGTCGACGGCGAGGTGGAAATCATCGCCTTCGAGCTTGATCAGTAATTGACCTTTCTCGACGTGCTGGTTGTCCTGCACCAGCACCTGATCGATGCGCGCGCCCAATTGACTCGACACACGGGTGATCTCGCCCTGGACATAAGCGTTGTCGGTGCTTTCATAGAATCGCCCCTTGAAGAACCACTGGGCAAAAAAGCCCCCGGCAACCAGCAGGACGATCAACAGAAAAATAAACAGGCGACGCTTGAGTTGGGCAGGCATGGGCAGACTGTAGTCGAGAATTTGTAAGGAAAGTTATCAGTGGTCAAATCTGGCATACAGCGAATGATGGGTAAATGCCATCGGCCGATAATCGGCCATTCACCAAGGCTGGAGCGCGTTGTAGACGCAACCTTGGCTTAAATGCCCTGCTCACTGGAGCCAGGCGGCCAACGCCTGTTACCATTCGCCCTTTGTTTTATCTTCATTTCGAGACTTGCCATGACCACCGTCCGCACTCGCATCGCGCCATCGCCTACCGGGGATCCCCACGTAGGTACCGCTTACATCGCTTTGTTCAACTACTGCTTTGCCAAGCAGCACGGCGGTGAGTTCATCCTGCGGATCGAAGACACCGACCAATTGCGTTCGACCCGCGAGTCCGAACAACAGATTTTCGACGCCCTGCGCTGGTTGGGTATCGACTGGAGCGAAGGCCCGGATGTTGGCGGCCCGCACGGTCCTTACCGTCAGAGCGAGCGTGGCGATATCTATCAGAAGTACTGCCAGCAGCTGGTCGAAATGGGTCACGCCTTCCCGTGTTTCTGCACCGCCGAAGAGCTGGACCAGATGCGCGCCGAGCAAATGGCCCGCGGCGAAACCCCACGTTACGACGGCCGTGCGCTGTTGCTGTCCAAGGATGAAGTCGCGCGTCGCCTGGCCGCTGGCGAGCCGCATGTGATCCGCATGAAAGTGCCGAGCGAAGGCGTTTGCGTGGTGCCGGACATGCTGCGTGGCGACGTCGAGATCCCGTGGGATCGTATGGACATGCAAGTGCTGATGAAGACCGACGGCCTGCCGACGTACTTCCTGGCCAACGTGGTCGACGACCACCTGATGGGCATCACCCACGTCCTGCGTGGCGAAGAGTGGCTGCCCTCGGCGCCGAAACTGATCCTGCTTTATGAGTACTTCGGCTGGGAACAACCCGAGCTGTGCTACATGCCACTGCTGCGTAACCCGGACAAGAGCAAGCTGTCCAAACGCAAGAACCCGACCTCGGTGACGTTCTACGAGCGCATGGGTTTCATGCCGGAAGCGATGCTCAACTACCTCGGTCGCATGGGCTGGTCGATGCCGGACGAGCGCGAGAAGTTCTCGCTGCAGGAAATGGTCGACAACTTCGACCTGAGCCGCGTCTCCCTCGGCGGGCCGATTTTCGACATCGAGAAACTGTCGTGGCTCAACGGCCAGTGGCTGCGTGATCTGCCGGTGGAAGAGTTCGCTTCGCGCCTGCAAAAATGGGCGTTGAACCCGGAATACATGATGAAGATCGCGCCGCACGTGCAGGGTCGGGTTGAAACCTTCAGCCAGGTTGCACCGCTGGCCGGTTTCTTCTTCGCCGGTGGTGTGAACCCGGACGTCAAGCTGTTTGAATCCAAAAAACTGTCGGGCGATCAGGTGCGTCAGTTGATGCAGTTGATTTTGTGGAAGCTGGAAAGCCTGCGTCAGTGGGAAAAGGACAGCATCACCGCAACGATCCAGGCGGTGGTCGAATCCCTGGAGCTGAAGCTGCGTGACGCCATGCCGCTGATGTTCGCCTCGATCACTGGCCAGGCCAGTTCGGTGTCGGTGCTCGATGCGATGGAAATCCTGGGTCCGGACCTGACCCGTTTCCGTCTGCGCCAGGCGATCGACTTGCTGGGCGGCGTGTCGAAGAAGGAAAACAAGGAGTGGGAAAAACTGCTGGGCAATATCGCCTAAACAGCGTTTGACTCTGTAGGAGTTGCCGAAGGCAGCGATCTTTTGATCTCGATCTTCGGCGCTTCTCCCGAATTTACGGGGGGAGGGCGGTAAGTGATTGTTATGTCGGCAAAAAACTTTGAAATATTTTAAAAATAAGTTTGACAGCTTTCCGATGCGCCATTAAGATTCGCCCCGTCCTCAGCGATGAGGGGCTATAGCTCAGCTGGGAGAGCGCTTGCATGGCATGCAAGAGGTCGACGGTTCGATCCCGTCTAGCTCCACCAATTTACACTTCAAGGTCTGGCCACACCGGCCTTGAAGCGATCACCACTCAGCGGTGATCTGTTGTATAGAAGGGTTTGCGTCCCCTTCGTCTAGTGGCCTAGGACACCGCCCTTTCACGGCGGTAACAGGGGTTCGAGTCCCCTAGGGGACGCCAGTTTTACAGAAGCGATGTTGCAAGATGTCGCTCCGCCGCGAGGCGAAAAATCCGGGGCTATAGCTCAGCTGGGAGAGCGCCTGCATGGCATGCAGGAGGTCAGCGGTTCGATCCCGCTTAGCTCCACCAATTTTACAGTTCAAGGTCTGGCCACACCGGCCTTGAATCGATCAGCTCTCAGCACTGATCAGTTGTATAGAAGGTTTTGCGTCCCCTTCGTCTAGTGGCCTAGGACACCGCCCTTTCACGGCGGTAACAGGGGTTCGAGTCCCCTAGGGGACGCCACGATTACCCGCTCTGCGGGATTTTATAAGGGTCATTCAATTATTGAATGGCCCTTTTGTTTGTCTGGCGTTTGGCCAAATCCCCTATTTCTTTCAAACTGTTCTTCAGACCAGCGGTCACATCCACGACTTGCGTAAAATTATTATGAGAATAATATTCTAGTCGTAATATTCGGAGGCAACGATGAACGATAAAAAAGCTCAAACCCGCGAACGCATCCTCAAGGCTGCCAGCGCAGCGCTGATTCAGCGCGGCCCGGCCGAACCGAGCGTGGGCGAAGTGATGGGCGCGGCCGGCCTGACCGTCGGCGGTTTCTACGCGCACTTCGAAAGCAAGGACGCGATGATGCTGGAAGCGTTCAAGCAACTGCTCGGTCATCGCCGTGGCTTGATCGCCGATATGGACGCCGAATTGACCGGCGAAGAACGTCGCGCGTTGGTTGCTGCGTTTTATCTGTCGCGCAAACACCGTGATTCCTCTGAGTCAGCCTGCCCGATTCCGGCTTCTGTCGGCGAGTTGGGGCGTCTGCCGGACGCGTTTCGCGTGGCGTTGAATGAGCATGTGGAAATGATGGTCGCGCAGTTGGCGGCCAGCCCGGAAGACACCGACAAAGCCTTGGCCGACATGGCCTTGATGGTCGGTGGTTTGGCTTTGGCTCGCGCGTTGGGGCCAGGAGAATTGTCCGATCGATTGCTGCGCGCCGCGAAGTCTGCGGTGCTGTGACCTAAAGGCATTGGCCTGAGGAGTGAGAGCGATGAGCACGTTGAAGTGGGTTCGTGGCGTTAATGGCACCTTGGGTTGGTTCGCACCGAAACTGGTCGCGAGCAAAATGCGATTGGCATTCATGACACCGCGAGAACTGCCGCCGCGTGATTGGGAATTGCCGCTGCTGGCGAAGTCCGAGCGAATCACCTTGCGCTTCGGTCTCTCGGCGCTGCGTTGGGGGCAAGGCCCTGCCGTGTTGCTGATGCACGGTTGGGAAGGCCGGCCGACGCAGTTTGCCAGCCTGATCACCGCGCTGGTCGACGCCGGTTACACCGTGGTTGCGCTGGACGGTCCGGCCCACGGTCGCTCGCCGGGTCGCGAGGCCAATGTGGTGCTGTTCGCCCGGGCCATGCTTGAGGCTGCTGCCGAGTTGCCACCGCTGCAAGCCGTCATCGGCCACTCGATGGGCGGCGCCAGTGCCATGCTCGCCGTTCAATTGGGCCTGCGTACCGAAACCCTGGTCACTATCGCAGCCCCTGCGCGGATTCTCGGCGTATTGCGCGGTTTCGCCCGCTATGTACGGCTGCCGCCGAAAGCCCGCTCGGCGTTCATACGTCAGGTCGAAAGAGACGTCGGCATGCGCGCTGCGGCACTGGATGTCGCGCACTATCAGCTCGATATGCCCGGCCTGATCGTTCACGCCGAAGACGACTGCTACGTTCCGGTCAAGGAATCGCAGCTGATCAACGAGGCCTGGTTTGATAGCCGTCTGTTGCGCCTGGAGGAGGGTGGTCATCAACGGGTGCTGGCTGACCCTCGGGTGATCGAAGGCGTTCTCTCGTTGCTCGCCGGTCGCAGTCTGCAATCGCGCCAATCGGCCTGAGCATCCGTTACACTGCCCCGGTGAAAATTTTCTGACCGGGAGTGGGGCATGGGCTGGGATCGGGCAACGCCATTTATCATTGATCTGGAAGTCGGCGCAGAGGACATCGATGGGTTGGGGCACGCGAATAACGCGGTGTACGTGACCTGGCTCGAACGCTGTGCCTGGCGCCATTCCCAGCGGCTTGGCCTGGACCTGGTCGAGTATCGTCGGCTGGATCGGGCAATGGCGGTGGTGCGGCACGAGATCGATTACCTGGCGGCCGCCTATGAAGGCGATGAGTTGCAATTGGCGACCTGGATCGTCGATTGGGACCAGCGCCTGAAAATGACCCGGCACTTTCAGTTGAAGCGCCCCAGTGACAACACCACGTTGCTGCGGGCGCAGACCACCTTCGTCTGCATCGAACTGTCGACCGGCAAGCCCAGGCGCATGCCGGCGGAGTTCATCGAGGGCTACGGTCCTGCGTTGCAAGTCTTGGATACAATCAAAATCTAAATGTGGGAGCGGGCTTGCTCGCGATAGCGGTGCATCGGCAGCATCACTGTTGGCTGACACAACGCTATCGCGAGCAGGCTCACTCCCACAGGGGAATCTGCGATGTTCTGCAGATTTTCCGCGCAATCCAGTAAACTGCCGCACGTTTTTCGTTGAGTGTGTTTTTCATGCAAATTGCTTTGGCGCCCATGGAGGGGTTGGTCGACAACATCCTGCGGGACGTGCTGACCCGTGTGGGCGGTATCGATTGGTGCGTGACCGAGTTCATTCGGATCAACGATCAACTGCTCACGCCTGCCTATTACCACAAATTCGGCCCGGAACTGCTGACCGGTGCCCGCACCGCCTCCGGCGTCCCGCTGCGGGTGCAGCTGCTCGGTTCCGATCCGGTTTGCCTGGCGGAAAACGCTGCGCTAGCGTGTGAGCTGGGATCCGAGGTCATCGACCTGAACTTCGGCTGCCCGGCCAAGACCGTGAACAAGTCCCGTGGCGGCGCGGTGCTGCTCAAAGAGCCTGAGCTGCTGAACCAGATCGTCGAACACGTGCGTCGTGCCGTTCCGGCGCACATTCCGGTGACTGCCAAGATGCGCCTCGGTTTCGACAGCCCGGACGGTGCGCTGGTGTGCGCCACGGCTCTGGCCGAAGGTGGCGCAGCGCACATCGTGGTTCACGCGCGGACCAAAACTGACGGCTACAAGCCGCCGGCCCATTGGGAATGGATCCCCCGAGTGCAGGATGTGGTCAAGGTTCCGGTATTCGCCAATGGCGACATCTGGAGCGTCGAAGACTGGCGTCGTTGCCGTGAAATCAGCGGCGTCGAGGACATCATGCTCGGTCGCGGCCTGGTTTCGCGCCCGGACCTGGCACGGCAAATCGCAATGGCGCGGGCGGGTGAGGACGTCGTCGAGATGACCTGGGCCGAGTTGCTGCCATTGATTCAGGACTTTTGGTTGCAAGCCAAGGCGCAGATGACGGCACGCCAATCGCCGGGTCGCTTGAAGCAGTGGCTGGCGATGCTGACCCGCAATTATCCCGAAGCGGTCGAGCTGTTCACCGTGCTGCGCCGTGAGACCGAACTGGATCATGTCTCGCGTTTACTGGGTCTTCAGGTGTCCGAAGCTGCCTGAAAAAAATCTGTAGATAATCTCTTGAAAAGCAATCAACGGTCCTTATTTAAGGATTACGCGATGCCGAATTCGGGTCGCGGAGACAAAAAAACTTGCTGATATGTTTCAGGAGATTTGAATCATGAGTACTGCATTTTCCATGGCACCACTGTTCCGCTCCTCGGTAGGTTTCGACCGTTTCAATGACCTGTTCGAAACCGCCCTGCGCAACGAGCCAGGCAGCACCTACCCACCTTACAACGTGGAAAAACACGGCGACGACCAATACCGTATCGTCGTAGCGGCCGCCGGCTTCCAGGAAGAAGACCTGGAGCTGCAAGTGGAAAAAGGTGTGCTGACCATCAGTGGCGGCAAGCGTGACGCGACCGAAGACGTCACCTATCTGTACCAAGGCATCGCACAGCGTGCCTTCAAACTGTCCTTCCGTCTGGCGGACCATATCGAAATCAAGGCCGCCGGTCTGAGCAACGGTTTGTTGAGCATCGACCTGTTGCGGGTAATTCCGGAAGAGGCGAAAGCCAAACGCATCCCGATCAACGGGACGCAAAAGCCAGCGCTGCAGCACTGAGTCATTCGAAGACACACATTCGTCTGAGCAGGCTGTAATCCGCTGAATGAAGGCCCCGACTTGTCGGGGCCTTTTTGTTTGTGCGAAAAAACGGTCATGCGTACTTTGCCGCCTTGCGACGGTTTCTCTACAATCCACGCCAGTTTGCCGACCCCCATCCAGCCTGGTCGGCCCGGAGCTTTTTTTCATGGACGAGATACAACAGCGTTGGCTGTGCGGTCTTTCTGCGCCAATGGTAGCCCTTAATTCTCCCGCGAATTACGACGAGCCTGCTTTCTACTCCGATCCGCAATTTATCGACCTGCAATGCAGCTGGGGCATCAATGACCGGTCGCAGTTGTTGGGCATGCTCGAAAGAATGACCGATAACGGTCACGCCACACATCTCGAAGGGGCGTATCGCTCCTGGCAGCGCTGTTTGCCCAGTGAGTGGCAGGCTTTGCTCGAGACACTAGAGCCGCGTGAGCGCGTCTTGCATGAGTTTGCCAGTCGTACCTATGACGGCTGCGGGGCGGGTGGTATTCAGGCGTGGGATTTGGGGCGTATGGGGTTTCTCCTGCGTTGCGGAGTGCGCAACGAGTGGATCGATCTCTCCGAGAGCCTCTGGCTGCATTGTCGACTGGCAGTCAGGGCGCAATACCACTACGGCAGCTGGTTTTCTTATTTCAATGGATTTCTGACCGGCCGCTCATTCTGGGGCTGCCTGAACAGCAGTGACCCTACGCTCGCTTACGAACTGGATCGACAAGGGGAGTTTTCGAGCAGTCTGCGCATCGCTCACGGCCTGAACCAGAACATGCCTGCTTTTCTGGCCGATTTGCCCTGGCATCTGGACCTCAATCCGCCGCCACGCCCGGCGTCCCTAGGGGAGTTCGACTGGTCATGAGTTGCTGGATACGTTTGGGCATAGAGCCCACCAAAGACCAAACGCTGATTAGAGATGCTTACCGCGCGCGTCTGCCGGAGCATCATCCGGAGAGTGATCCGCAGGGCTTTCAGGCACTGCGTGAAGCTTATGAAAGCGCTACCCGCTTCGCCCGGTTCGAGGAGCCCGAAATCGAAGATGAGGGCGCTGGCGCGCCCGAAATCCCGCAGACCGTAGTGGATTTTTACGCGTTGCTCGAAGATCCGGCGCGTCGCTTCAATCTGCAAGCCTGGCAAGCGTTTGTTAAAGCGTTGGATCAGTTGCCGCTGGACGCGCTTGATGACCTTAGTTGGGGGCTATTCCATCCGTTGGCCAACGCCGGGCCACTGTCTTATCGTTGTGCAAACCTGTTGGCGCAACGGATGGCCTGGGAACACCAGTTGCTGGATCTGGAGTTCGACCAGGCGAAAGAAGTCGAAGCGTTTCTGCAGCGCATCAGGTTGCCGGACCCGTTCGACACCACACTGATGAGTGGCTGGTCTGAGCCTGCACAGACGGAAACCCTCTGGTATGCCCGCAGCCTCGACTACATCTTCGATCATCGTCCGCTTCATGAATTCGAAGACTTCGCCAGCCATCACACATGTTTGCCGTTGCCGGCGGACGAAGCATTTATCAAGCGGTTGCTGGTGCGGTTCACTCAGGCGGGTATCGGTGGTACAGGTCTGCAACAGCTGTGTGTCGAACAACATGCGCAAGCGCCAGACGATGTCGACTGGCTTTATTTGTTGGCGTGCCAAACCAGTTTGCTGGGGCTGGAGGATCAAGCGCTGCCTTGCTGGATCCGGCTCTGGCAGGAACATCGTCACCCGAAGGCCGAAAGCCGCTTGCTGGAGCTTTGCGCCAAGCGTCAACCGGGCTTTCTCGCGCTGTTGATTCAGGCGTTTGATCGTCTGGAAAACTTCCGCGATTGGTCCTGTGACCTCGACGATGTCACTCAAGAATATGGCAGCCCTTCACAGCGTCCCGAAACACTGGCCCGCTGGCTTGGGGCTGGGCAACTCAACTTGCAAGGTTTGGCGGCCGCATTTGTCGACTGGCGGATGACGGGGGATGAGCTGCCTCTGTTGGCATTGCTTCTAGGGGAGCATGCTGATTCTCGCTTACAACGCCTGTATTGGTATGCGTGGGCCTTGCATCGTGGGGATGCGGGCTTGTTGCAACACATACTGGATGAACCGCACCCGGTCGATGCCCTTGAAGGCCTGGTGCTGAGCGGGTTCAAGTATCAGGCAGAGCAGCAACTTTGCTGGTTGAATCAGGCACCAATCCCGTTGGCGATGAAGGCCTTTCTCAACAGTCGTTCAGTTCAACCGCAATTGGCCGAGGAACTGACGAAGGGCGAGCCGCACAAGATTTGCCGCCTGTGGCTGCGCAGGCTGCGGGTTTACGATCAGTCTGCGCTGGAGCGGACCGATCAGGCATTTGATCTGCATGACGCAGAGGCGGACGTAAACTTGCGGGATTTGAGCCTGCTGGTCCAGTTGGGGCAGCGGGGCGCGGTTCTGCCGGTCATTACGCAAGGTGAGGCGCAGTGGCAATGGCACGCTCAAACGATGTTCCTGCTGGCGTTGCTCGACCAGCCAGAACGTTGGCTAACGTTGATCGATTCGCACTGTCTGGAGCGGCTGGAGGTCAATTCGGCTCATCCCCTGAGTCGCCTGCAACCGTTACTGCGGCGTTTGCAACGTGAACAAGGTAACTGCGCCGGTTTACTGGGGTGGCTGCAAGGTACCGATCCGGTTCATGGTTTGCTCGTGCAGAAATTGTTCAATGTTCAACAGGCGCTCGACAGTGCAGCGCTGCCTGGCAATGTACAACTCTATACCTGCATTGAAAGTGATCCTGAGGCGTGCGGCGAGGATTTGCTGGGGCTGATGCTGCTTTGGGGGGTGCTGTATCACGATCCGGGCCTGGATGCCGAGCAACATCGCGCACTGCTGCAATCCATCGCCGCCATCAGTTGTGAAGATGATTGGTTCGAAGCGTTTCGTGATGGTTTGATCAAAGGGGACCCTGTGTGGCCGCCTCGCAAAGTGTTGACGGATTTCGGCGTCGACAAGCTGCTGGTCTACGAAGTCCTCGATATGCTGAGAGGCCTGGTTCGTTATGGTGCGGCGGGTGTGCCGAGAACCAAGGTGCTACGGCAGTTGCAGCGTGGCAAGGATGATGTTGCGAACAGCGTGGGCCTGCGTCTGGCATTGAGTGCATTGCTGTCCTGGAGCGAACGCCTGCTGCTGGCCAAAAGCGACAGCCGCCCAACGCCATCCGCTGCTTTTTGGCGCCTGGGTTCGCGGCTGGGGCGCAGCGCATTTATCGGACAGGTGCTGGGATGCATGCTGATCACCCTTGTCGTGATGATATTCAGCGGCACCCCCGCTGTGCTGTTGCTGGGCGTCGCGTTTCTACTCAGTGCTGTATTAAGGCGCCTGCATGACCTCGGTCGCGGAATTCCCACGTTGCTGATTTGCTGCTGCCTGGCACCGGTGTTGCCGTTTCTGCCGCTGGTGTTGTTCGCGTTTCCCGGTGACAAACTGCCCAACCGCTATGGCGTGCCACTGGATAGCGCGGGTGAAGACGCACTGCCCGGTGGTTTGCAGGCCACCCTGCGGCGGCTCAATGGTTAAAGGCGGAGTTGGTCCAGCGCCTTATTGAGTTGTGACCGATGGCTGGCAATCTCCACGGATTGCTGGCCACCGAGCACGGCGGTAAACGCATCCAGCCAACCGGCAATTTGTTCACGCTCATCGCCCAGGCTTTGCATCCAGGCACGCTCCAGTCGCGCCAGCAGGGTGCGATTGGGCAGCGCATCGCGCGGGTGAATTTTCAGGGCGGTGAGCCGTTCATGGCTGTTTTGCCGTGATTGCTGATCAAGCCCGGTGGGACTGCGGTCGATGCTGTGGCTGTGGCGTTCACCGCTGGCCAGCAAGGTCACATCGACTTCGAGCAAGCCATTGATGTCGTAACTGAAGCGTACATCCAGGGCTTGTGTCTGGTCGCCGGGTGTCACGGGTACGTCGAAGGTATCGATGAAAATATTGTCGCGTACCCACGGCCGCTCACCCTGATAGACCGCAATGCGGATAAACGCCTGCTGTGGATGCGTCGTGTAAAAGCGTTGCACCCGGGAGGTCGGGATGACGGTGTTGCGCTCGATGATGGGAGAGAAGGCGCCGCTGACGTCTTCACCGCGACTCGTCGAGATGCCCAGCGTGTAGGGGCAGACGTCGGTCAGGATCAGTTCCTCGATGGCACCATCGCGGGCCTTGCACGCGGCTTGGGTGGCCGCCCCCAGCGCGACAATCGTGTCCGGGTCGAGGTGGCGATAAGGCAGACGCCCGAAGAGTGTGGCAACCATTTGCTGCACCGCGGGCATCCGCGTGGCGCCGCCGACCAGCACCAGGCTGTCGAGGTCCTTGGGCTTCAGTCGGGCATCGCGCAGGGCTTGTTCGATGGGGGCGCGCAAGCGGGCCAACAGCGGCTCCCAGATTTTCAGCGCCGCCGCTTCATCCAGTGACCATTCGCGCAACTCGCCGGCACCGTTCCAGATCAGTTGCTGCGCGCCTTCTGGGAGCTTGCATTTGAGTTGCTCAAGGGCGTCGCCGAGGCTGGCCAGGCCCTGGGCATCAATCATCTGTGCAGTGAGTTGCCAGTCTTTCAGGCAGGCCTGGATCAACGCCGCGGTAAAGTCTTCGCCTCCGAGGAAGTTGTCGCCGGTGGAGGCATGGACCTCGATCAGTGGCAATGCGTATTCCAGTACCGTGACATCAAAGGTGCCGCCGCCCAGATCGAAAATCAGCGTGCGCTCGAATTTTTGCTTGTGCAGCCCATAAGCCATGGCGGCGGCGGTAGGTTCATTGATCAAGCGCGACACCACCAGGCCGGCCAGTTCGGCGGCAAACAGCGTGCGCTTGCGTTGCTCGTCACTGAAGTAGGCCGGCACCGAGATCACCGCCTCGTGCACCGGGTGGCCCAGCCAGGCTTCGGCATCCTGCTTGAGTGAACCGATCACCAGCGCCGACAGTTCTTCCGGGCTGAATTGCCGACCGCCCAATTCGAACTGCTTGTCACTGCCCATGAAACGCTTGAACGCCGCCACCGTGCGTTCTGGATGGGTCGTCAGGCGGGCGCGTGCCGCGTTGCCAACCAAAATGCTGTCGTCCTCATCGAGGCTGACGACGGAAGGGGTGAGAAATTCGCCGAGGGCGTTGGGAATCAACTGTGCCCGACCTTCCTGCCAAACGGCGATCAGGCTATTGGTGGTCCCAAGATCGATACCCAGCAAAGCCGGGCGGGGGAGGGTTGCATCCTGCATGATTGATCTCTTTGAGGCGGTGTAAAAAATCGCGACCCTACAGGTTGAACGAAAAACTGGCAATTGCCCGGGTCAACGCCACTGTGTAGCAGCTGTCGAGCCGCGCGAGGCTGCGTTCGGCTGCGAAGCAGTCGTGAAATCAGGTGATGCAGTGTGTCAGTAACACCGAGTGCATAAGTTTTACGACTGCTGCGCAGCCGAACGGGGATAAATCCCCTCGCCACTACGCAGCTGCTACGAGGTCCGCGTCATTTGAGCAGTTTCTGGAAGTCCTCCGCCGGCAACGGCGGGCTGTGCAAATACCCCTGATAGAAATGGCAGCCCAGCCCCTGCAAGAATTCCAGCTGCTCCGGCGTCTCTACCCCTTCGGCAATCACTTTCAATTCCAGGCTGCGGGCCATGGCAACGATGGCGCGGATGATCTCGGCGTCGTTGGGGTCGGTGGTGGCGTCGCGGATGAACGATTGGTCGATTTTCAGGGTGTCGACCGGCAGACGCTTTAGGTAGGTCAGCGAGGAGTAACCGGTGCCGAAATCGTCCATCGCGAAACTCACGCCGAGTTTTTTCAGGCTGCGCATTTTTTTGATGGTGTCTTCCAGGTTCTGGATCACGATGCCTTCGGTGATTTCCAGTTTCAGCAGCGAGAAGGGCAGGCCGTGGCTTTCGAGGCTGTGTTCGATGCGTTCGACAAAGTCATTCTGACGAAATTGCCGTGGGCTGATGTTGACGCACAGGCTGAAGTCCAGCGGATTGACCAGGCCTTTGGCGATTAGTTGTTTGAAGGCGCTGCAGGCTTCGTCGACGATCCAGGTACCCACTTCCAGAATCAGCCCGCTGTCCTCCAGCACCTTGATGAATTCGGTGGGGGATTGCGCGCCGAGTTCTGGATGGTTCCAGCGCACCAGCGCTTCGGCGCCGACGATGCGGTCGTTCCGGGCGTCGACCTGAGGCTGGTAATGCACGCGGAACTCACCCCGGGAAAGGGCCAGGCGCAGGTCGGTTTCCATGCGCAAGCGTTCGCTCGCCGCCTTCTGCATGGTGTTGTGGTACATCTGCGCGGTGTTGCGGCCCGAATCCTTGGCCCGGTAGAGGGCGATGTCGGCGCGCTTGAGCAGGTCGGTCGGGGTCGAACCGTGATCGGGAATCAGCGCGATGCCAATGCTCGGGGTGACTTGCAGGCGTTGTCCGTCGAGAAACATCGGCTCCGACAGCAATTCACGCAAGGTGTCTGCCAGTTGCAGGACTTGCTCGCTGACCTCGTTGCGCGAGCCTTCGAGTCCGCTGAGCAGCACCACGAATTCGTCACCGCCCAGACGCGCGACGGTGTCTTCCATGCGCACGCTGGCTTCGAGGCGCGCGGTGATGATTTTCAGCACGGTATCGCCCACCGGATGACCGAGCGAATCATTGATGTGCTTGAAGTGATCAAGGTCGAGAAACATCAGGGCGCCGCGCAGGTTGTGGCGCTTGAGCAGGGCAATCTGCTGACTCAGGCGATCCATCAGCAGGGCGCGGTTGGGCAGGTTGGTCAACGGGTCGTGGTAGGCCAGGTGGCGGATCTGCGCTTCGGCATTTTTCAACAGGCTGACGTCCCGCGCGGTCAGCAGCAGGCAGGCGGTTTCGTTGAGGGTGATCGGTTCTACCGAGACTTCTACGGTCAGCAACTCGCCGCGTTTATTGCGCCCGAGCATTTCCTGGTGATGCACCCGGCCCTTGATCTGCAGTTCGGCGAGCAGCGCCGAACGTTGTTTTTCCTCGGCCCAGATGCCGACCTGATACACCGTGCGCCCAACCACTTCATCGGCGCGGTAGCCGGTCAGGCGGCAGAAACCGTCGTTAACCTCTAGATAACGCCCGGTGTCGCGCTCGGTGATGGTGATAGCGTCGGGGCTGGAGTGGAAGGCCTTGGCGAACTTCTCTTCACTGGCCTTGAGCGCGGCTTCCGAGCGTTGCTGCTGAGTGATATCGCGCAGGGTGGTGACGATGCACGGCTGATCGCCGACGCTGATCTGGCGGCTGGAAATCACGCAGGTCAGGGCTTGCCCGTCTTTGTGCTGAACGAGGATCGCCACATTGTTCAGACCCTGTTCGCGGATGACCCGCTCGATCCGTCGCAGGCTTTGCGCCGAAGCGTCCCATAGTCCGATTTCGTCGGCGACGCGGCCAATCACATCGGCGGCGCTCCAGCCGAAGGTCTGGGTGAAGCTGGAGTTGATCTCGATAAATTGGCCGGTGTCCTGACGGGTCACGCAAATCGGGTCCGGGCTGACCTGGAACAGGGTGGCGAACTTCTCTTCGGACGCCACCAGCAGCTGTTCGCGCTCCACCTGATCGGTGATGTCGAGCAGGGTGCCGGCCATGCGCAGCGGAGCACCGTTTTCATCGCGATAGAGTCGGGCGCGGCTTTCCAGGAAGCGCGAGCTGCCGTCCGGCAGTTGCACGCGGTAGGTCAGTTGATAATTGCCGGCCGGGCCTTCTCGCAGGCTGCGATAGGCATCACGCATGGAGCCACGTTCTTCGTCGGGCACGCCTTCGAAAAACTCGTCGAAGGATTCATGGAAGGGTATGGCTTCCAGCCCATGTAGCTGGGCGGCGCGTGCCGAGCCGTACAGCATGCCGCTGGGGATGTGCCAGTCCCAGGTACCCAGTTGCGCCGAATCCAGCGCCAGGTCGAGGCGCTCCTGGCTGTCTTTCAGGGCAAGCTCGGCGGCTTTGCGTTCGGTGGTGTCCAGAAACGTACTCAGCAGGTACGGCTGGCCTTCGAGCTCAACTTTTTGTGCGCTGAGGATGCCGTCGTGGATCTGGCCGTTGCTGGCACGAAATTGCACCTCCATGTTGATCAGTTCGCCCTTGGCCTTGGTGGCTTTGACCAGTTGCGCCCGTTGCTCCGGATGCACCCAGAGGCCCAGTTCCAGGGTGGTGCGACCAATAGCGTTCTGTACTGGCCAGCCAAACAGGCTTTCGAAATACTGGTTGGCTTCGCTGATCAGGCCGTCTTCCTGGCGAGTCAGCAGGACCATGTTCGGACACAGGTGGAACAGCGTGGCGAAGCGTTTTTCCGAGCTGCTCAACGCCTGTTCGCGCTGGCGCTGGTGGGTGATTTCGCGGATGACGCCGATCATCCGTGGCCGGCCGTGTTTGTCCGGCAGCAGGCTGCCGTTGATTTCCAGCCAGTGCAGGCTGCCGTCGGGCCAGCGGATGCGGTGATGCATCGCCTGTTCCAGCGGGGCGCCGGCGATCACCGCGTCGAAGGCGCGAATGGTTTTCGCCCGATCCTCTGGCGGCAGCAAGTCGAGGTATTCCAGATCCGCCGGCAGCGGTTGCCGGGGATCGAAGCCGAACAGCGCCTGGGTACCCCGCGACCAACTGATCTGCCCGCGCTCGATGTCCCAATACCAAGCGCCCAGATGTGCACCGTTGAGGGCGGCCAGCAATTGTGGGGCGCTTTCCCAGCTCTGCTCGGACCGTTTTGGGTCAAGCGCCTGTATACGCGGCATCGGCGGAATACGGTCAACAGATTTCGGCATTGGCAAGCCTTGGCTGAGTGAGGTGTCAGGTCAGTGACTCGAGGCCCTATAGACGTAGCACAGCTTAGCCGAGAGTTCCTGGCAGATCGATTTGTGCATCCAGCAAGGCCATGAAGGCTCGCGCCGCATTCGATAGTGTCCTTTCTGTGTGCAGGATATAGCCTAGCTGGCGAGTGAGTTGTATGCCCGGTAATGGTATTCGGGCCACTTGATCGTCAAGCATAGTGCGCGGCAACACGCTCCAGGCCAGGCCGATCGAGACCATCATCTTGATGGTTTCCAGATAATTCGTGCTCATGGCGATGTTTGGCGTCAGGCCTTGAGCTTCGAACAGACGCCGGACGATGTGGTGAGTAAAGGTGTTGCCGCCGGGGAAAACTGCCGGGTGCAGGGCAATGTCCGCCAGGCTGACCGGGCCGTGGCTGATCAGTGAATGCTCCGGGGCGACCACGAAGTCCAGCGGGTCGTCCCACACCGGCGTGGCCTTGACCAATGCGTGGGGCTCCGGCGCCAGGGTGATGACCGCCAGTTCGGCGCGGCCATGGAGGATTTCTTCGTAGGCCACTTCCGAATCGAGGAACTGAATATCCAGCGCAACTTGCGGGTAACGTCGGGTGAACTCCCTTAATAAGGGGGGCAAGCGGTGCAGCCCGATGTGATGGCTGGTGGCCAGGGTCAGGCGGCCGGACACTTCGCCGGTCAGATTGGTCAGGGCGCGGCGCGTGTCGTCCAGCACATTCAGAATCTGATAGGCCCGCGGCAGCAAGGCGCGTCCAGCCTCGGTCAGGCTGACTTCACGGCCCAGGCGATCGAACAGGCGCACCTTCAATTGCTGTTCCAACCCGGCAATTCGCTTGCTGATGGCCGGTTGCGTCAGGTGCAGCCGTTCGCCAGCGCCGGAGAAGCTACCGGTCTCGGCAATCGCGATAAAAGCATTGAGGTTGGCGAGGTCCATTGCAGTATTCCAGTTGGTTATCCAAAGCATAAAAAATATGAATTTGAGTTATTTAATGTAACCCCCTAGGATCGACCTCACAAGCCAAGGGGTTATTGAATTGTTCAAAACCCAGGGCATAGAAACACGCTGATGAGGACCGTCTGATGGCCGGCAAAACGCTTTACGACAAGCTTTGGGATTCCCATGAAGTGAAACGGCGCGACGATGGGTCGTCGCTGATCTATATCGACCGCCACATCATCCATGAAGTGACTTCGCCCCAAGCTTTCGAAGGCCTGCGACTGGCCGGGCGCAAGCCTTGGCGCGTCGACTCGATCATCGCGACTCCGGACCACAACGTACCGACCACTCCGGATCGCAAGGGCGGCATTGAAGCGATTACCGATCAGGTCTCGCGTTTGCAGGTTCAGACCCTCGATGACTACTGCGACGAATATGGCATCACCGAATTCAAAATGAATGACGTGCGTCAGGGCATCGTTCACGTGATCGGTCCTGAGCAGGGCGCCACCTTGCCGGGCATGACCGTGGTCTGCGGCGACTCGCACACCTCGACCCACGGCGCGTTTGGCGCATTGGCCCACGGCATCGGGACTTCCGAGGTCGAGCACGTGTTCGCCACGCAATGCCTGGTCGCCAAGAAAATGAAAAACATGCTGGTGTCGGTCGAAGGCAAATTGCCGTTCGGCGTGACCGCCAAGGACATCGTGCTCGCGGTGATCGGCAAGATCGGCACCGCCGGCGGTAACGGCCACGCCATCGAGTTCGCCGGCAGCGCCATTCGCGATTTGTCCGTCGAAGGCCGCATGACCATCTGCAACATGTCCATCGAAGCCGGCGCTCGTGTTGGCCTGGTGGCTGCCGACGAAAAAACCGTGGCTTACGTCAAGGGTCGTCCATTTGCCCCGAAAGGTGCGGAATGGGACATGGCGGTCGAAGCCTGGAAAGACCTGGTGTCCGACGCTGATGCCGTGTTCGACACCGTGGTCGAGCTCGACGCTACTCAGATCAAACCGCAAGTCAGCTGGGGCACCTCGCCCGAGATGGTCCTGGCGGTGGATCAGAACGTGCCGGACCCGGCGAAGGAAATGGACCTGGTCAAGCGCGGTTCCATCGAACGCGCCTTGAAATACATGGGTTTGAGCGCCAATCAGGCGATCACCGACATTCAACTGGACCGCGTGTTCATTGGTTCCTGCACCAACTCGCGGATCGAAGACTTGCGCGCTGCGGCGGTGATCGCCAAGGGCCGTAAAGTCGCTTCGACCATCAAGCAAGCCATCGTCGTGCCGGGCTCGGGCCTGGTGAAGGCGCAAGCCGAGGCCGAAGGCCTGGACAAGATTTTCCTCGAAGCCGGTTTCGAGTGGCGTGAACCGGGTTGCTCGATGTGCCTGGCGATGAACCCGGACCGTTTGGAGTCGGGCGAGCATTGCGCCTCGACCTCCAACCGCAACTTCGAAGGGCGTCAGGGCGCCGGTGGCCGTACGCACCTGGTCAGCCCGGCCATGGCCGCGGCGGCTGCCGTCCACGGTCGTTTCATCGACGTTCGCGAACTGATCTGAGGAACCGCACATGAGAGCTTTTACCCAACACACCGGTTTGGTCGCGCCATTGGACCGTGCCAACGTCGACACTGACCAGATCATTCCGAAGCAGTTCTTGAAGTCGATCAAGCGCACCGGTTTTGGCCCGAACCTGTTCGACGAATGGCGCTACCTGGACGTGGGCTATGCCTACCAGGACAACTCCAAGCGTCCGCTGAACAAGGACTTCGTGCTCAATGCCGAGCGTTATCAGGGCGCCAGCGTGCTGCTGGCCCGCGAGAACTTCGGTTGCGGCTCCAGCCGTGAACACGCGCCATGGGCGCTGGAAGAGTACGGTTTTCGCAGCATCATTGCGCCGAGCTACGCCGACATCTTCTACAACAACAGCTTCAAGAACGGCTTGTTGCCGATCATCTTGACCGACGCTGAAGTGGATGAGTTGTTCCAGCTAGTCGAGGCGAATCCGGGTTACGAGTTGACGGTCGACCTGCAAGCCCAGACCGTCACCCGGCCTGATGGCAAGGTCTACAGCTTTGAACTTGACGAGTTCCGCAAGCATTGCTTGGTCAACGGCCTGGACGACATCGGCCTGACCTTGCAGGACCACGAAGCGATTGCGGCGTTTGAAGCCAAACACCGTGCGAGCCAGCCGTGGTTGTTTCGCGACGTTTGATTGATCCGAGATTGTTGTAGACAGGGCGGGCCTCTTCGTCGGAGCGCCGCCCGGAGCAAGCCCGCTCCCACAGGGGTTTTGTGTACGCCGAAAATCCACTGTGGGAGCGGGCTTGCTCGCGAAGGCGGCAGCCCAGACATCACAAGGCTTAACCCTAAAAAGGAAGTCCCATGACCAGCACCGCCCAGCACAGCCAAGTCGTACAAAAGCAATTCGGTGAACAAGCCTCGGCCTATCTGAGCAGCGCCGTACACGCTCAGGGCACCGAATTTGCGTTGCTACAGGCAGAGCTGGCAGGGCAGGGCGATGCCCGGGTGCTGGACCTGGGTTGCGGCGCCGGACACGTGAGTTTTCATGTGGCGTCGTTGGTGAAAGAAGTGGTGGCCTACGACCTGTCCCAGCAAATGCTCGACGTGGTCGCCGCAGCGGCGATTGATCGTGGTTACAGCAATGTCACGACGGTCAACGGCGCCGCCGAGCGCCTGCCATTCGCCGATGGCGAATTCGATTTCGTCTTCAGCCGTTATTCGGCGCACCATTGGAGCGATCTCGGCCTGGCCCTGCGTGAGGTTCGCCGGGTGCTGAAGCCGGGCGGCGTGGCGGCCTTCATCGATGTGTTGTCACCGGGCAGTCCGTTGTTCGACACTTACCTGCAAAGCGTCGAAGTGCTGCGCGACACCAGCCATGTGCGCGATTATTCCGCCGGCGAGTGGTTACGTCAGGTCAGCGAAGCGGGGTTGCATACCCGTAGCACCACCCGTCAACGGCTGCGTCTGGAGTACACCTCCTGGGTCGAGCGCATGCGCACACCAGAAGTGATGCGCGCCGCGATTCTGGAGTTGCAGCAATCGATGGGCAACGAAGTGCGCGACTATTTTGAGATTGAGGCCGATGGCTCGTTCAGTACAGATGTACTGGTGCTGATGGCTGAAAGATAAGCGTCAAACGAATTTTTCCGGGCGTGCCCCAAGGGCGCACCGACTGATGACATGAGGAAAGCATGAGCAAGCAGATTCTGATTCTCCCAGGTGACGGTATTGGCCCGGAAATCATGGCCGAAGCGGTCAAGGTGCTGGCGCTGGCGAACGACAAGTACAGCCTGGGCTTCGAGCTGAGCCATGACGTGATCGGTGGCGCTGCCATCGACAAGCACGGCGTGCCGCTGGCTGACGAAACCCTGGACCGTGCACGCGCAGCTGACGCTGTACTGCTGGGCGCCGTGGGCGGCCCGAAATGGGACACCATCGAACGTGACATCCGCCCTGAGCGCGGCCTGCTGAAAATTCGTGCGCAACTGGGCCTGTTCGGCAACCTGCGTCCGGCGATCCTGTACCCGCAACTGGCCGAGGCTTCGAGCCTGAAGCCTGAAATCGTGGCTGGCCTGGATATCCTGATCGTCCGCGAACTGACCGGCGGTATCTACTTCGGCGCGCCACGTGGCACTCGCACCCTGGAAAACGGCGAGCGTCAGGCTTACGACACACTGCCGTACAGCGAAAGCGAAATCCGTCGCATTGCCCGTGTCGGTTTCGACATGGCCATGGTTCGCGGCAAGAAGCTGTGCTCGGTGGACAAGGCCAACGTGCTGGCTTCCAGCCAACTGTGGCGTGAAATCGTCGAGGAAGTGGCCAAGGATTACCCGCAAGTCGAACTGAGCCACATGTACGTCGACAACGCTGCCATGCAGCTGGTGCGTGCGCCGAAGCAGTTTGACGTGATCGTCACCGACAATATGTTCGGCGACATTCTTTCCGACCAGGCGTCGATGCTCACCGGTTCCATCGGCATGCTGCCGTCGGCGTCCCTGGATACCAACAACAAGGGCATGTACGAGCCGTGCCACGGTTCGGCGCCGGACATCGCTGGCAAAGGCATTGCCAACCCGTTGGCGACCATTTTGTCGGTGTCGATGATGCTGCGTTACAGCTTCAATCTGCAGGATGCGGCCGATGCGATCGAGAAGGCCGTCAGTCTGGTATTGGACCAAGGCCTGCGTACGGGCGACATCTGGTCGGCCGGTTGCACTAAAGTCGGTACGCAGGAAATGGGCGACGCAGTAGTCGCCGCGCTGCGGAATCTGTAATCTCTCTGGCCCGCTGCAACTTTCACTCTTGAAAGCAGCGGCCCACTTTTTAAAGAAGGTGTAGTTGCGATGAAACGTGTAGGTCTGATCGGTTGGCGCGGTATGGTCGGTTCCGTGCTCATGCAGCGGATGCTGGAAGAGCAGGATTTCGATCTTATTGAGCCGGTGTTTTTCACCACTTCCAATGTCGGTGGCCAAGGCCCGTCCGTGGGCAAGGACATTGCTCCGCTCAAGGACGCTTACAGCATTGATGAGCTGAAAACCCTCGACGTGATTCTGACCTGCCAGGGTGGCGACTACACCAGCGAAGTGTTCCCGAAGCTGCGCGAAGCCGGCTGGCAGGGTTACTGGATCGACGCCGCTTCCAGCCTGCGCATGCAGGATGACGCGGTGATCGTGCTGGACCCGGTGAACCGCAAGGTCATCGACCAGCAGCTCGACGCGGGCACCAAGAACTACATCGGCGGCAACTGCACCGTCAGCCTGATGCTGATGGGCCTGGGTGGCCTGTTCGAAGCCGGCCTGGTGGAGTGGATGAGCGCCATGACCTATCAGGCGGCCTCCGGTGGCGGCGCGCAGCACATGCGTGAACTGATCAAGCAAATGGGTGTGACCCACGCCGCTGTCGCCGATCAACTGGCCGACCCGGCCAGCGCCATCCTCGACATCGACCGCCGTGTGGCGGAAGCCATGCGCAGCGACGCGTACCCGACCGAAAACTTCGGCGTACCGCTGGCCGGCAGCCTGATCCCGTGGATTGACAAGGAACTGCCAAACGGTCAGAGCCGCGAAGAGTGGAAGGCCCAGGCCGAGACCAACAAGATCCTGGGTCGCTTCAAGAGCCCGATCCCGGTCGATGGTATCTGCGTGCGTATCGGCGCCATGCGCTGCCACAGCCAGGCGCTGACCATCAAACTGAACAAAGACGTGCCGATCGCTGATATCGAAGGGCTGATCAGCCAGCACAACCCTTGGGTCAAACTGGTGCCGAACAACCGCGAAATCAGCATGCAGGAGCTGAGCCCTACAAAGGTCACCGGTACCCTGAACGTGCCGGTTGGCCGTCTGCGCAAGCTGAACATGGGCACGCAGTATGTCGGCGCGTTCACCGTCGGCGACCAACTGCTGTGGGGCGCGGCCGAACCGCTGCGTCGCATGCTGCGGATCCTGCTTGAGCGTTGATCGGTTGAAGTCATAAAAGAACCCGTGCCTTGAAAGAGGTACGGGTTTTTTGGTTTCTGGGCGTCTGTTAAGTCGCCATCGCGAGCAAGCTCGGCTCCTACAGGTTTGCATATACCCTTGTAGGAGCCGAGCTTGCTCGCGATGAGGCCGGCGCAGGCACCACAAATCCCCGGCAGAATTGCCTGCATGCCAACCACCCGGTAAAGTGCCGCTCCCCCCGTTTCGCCAGAGGTAGAACCATGAGCCAGTCCCTTGATATTGCCGTGATCGGCGCCACCGGTACTGTCGGCGAAACGCTCGTGCAGATTCTCGAAGAGCGCGACTTCCCGGTCGGCAATCTGCACCTGCTCGCCAGCAGCGAATCGGCCGGGCATTCAGTGCCGTTTCGCGGCAAGAACGTACGGGTGCGGGAAGTCGATGAGTTCGACTTCAGTAAAGTCCAGCTGGTGTTCTTCGCTGCCGGCCCGGCGGTAACCCTGAGTTTCGCTTCGCGTGCCACAGCCGCCGGTTGCTCGCTGATCGACCTGTCCGGCGCCTTGCCGGCTGATCAGGCGCCACAGGTCGTGCCTGAAGCCAACGCGCAGGTGCTGGCCGGTTTGAAAAAGCCGTTCCAGGTCAGCAGTCCAAGCCCTTCGGCCACTACACTGGCGGTTGTGCTGGCACCGTTGCTCGGCTTGCTCGATCTGCAACGCATCAATTTGACCGCCAGCCTGGCCGTCTCCGCCCAAGGCCGCGAAGCCGTCACCGAGCTGGCACGGCAAACGGCCGAGCTGCTCAATGTGCGTCCGCTGGAGCCAACCTTCTTCGATCGGCAGATGGCCTTCAACCTGCTGGCGCAAGTGGGCAAGCCTGATGATCAAGGTCATACGCTGCTGGAAAAACGCCTGGTGCGCGAGCTGCGTCAGGTCATGGCGCTGCCTTTATTAAAGATTTCCGTGACTTGCATTCAAGCCCCGGTGTTTTTTGGCGATAGCTTTAACGTGACCTTGCAGTCAGCGAGCGACATCGACCTGGCAAAAGTCAACGCCGCCCTGGAAGACGCGCCCGGTATCGAGCTGGTGGAAGCCGGCGATTACCCGACGCCGGTAGGCGATGCGGTAGGGCAGGACGTGGTCTACGTTGGTCGGGTTCGCCACGGGATCGACGACCTGTCGGAACTTAATTTGTGGCTGACGTCAGATAACGTACGCAAAGGCGCCGCGCTCAATGCTGTGCAGGTGGCTGAATTGTTGATAAAAGACCTGCTGTAAAAGATACTTGGCAACAATTTGTCGTATGAATCCAGCCGGGCGCTATGCTTGGCCGGACTGCTGAAGGCGGGCTCCCTCCGGGGCTTTGCGTGGCATGAATGAAATGATCGCGCGCGACGACTCTTCGCCGCCGCACGCAATGCCTTACGGCAGCGACTATCAATACCTTCTCGCTGGCCGAGGAATGTTCAAACAAAGGATGAGGCTATGGTTCAAGTTCGCAAACTGGTGTTAGCAATAGCGGCCGCCTCGGCGCTGTCCTCCGGTATGGCGCATGCCCTCGGGCTCGGGGAATTGACCCTGAAGTCGACGCTGAACCAGCCCCTGGTGGCAGAAATCGAGTTGCTCGACGTCAAGGACCTCTCCGCTGCCGAAGTGGTGCCGAGCCTGGCTTCGCCTGAAGATTTCGCCAAGGCCGGTGTCGACCGCCAGGCGTTTCTCAATGACCTGACCTTTACCCCGGTGCTCAACGCCAGCGGCAAAAGCATCCTGCGTGTGACGTCCAGCAAACCACTCTCCGAACCCATGGTGAAATTTCTGGTGCAGGTGATGTGGCCCAACGGTCGCCTGCTGCGCGATTACAGCGTGCTGCTCGATCCGTCCAAATTCTCGCCGCAAACCGCTGAAGCGGCTGCGCAGCCTGCACCGACGCAAACCGTCACCGTACCGGTGACCGGTGGCACCAAAGCAACCCAATACACCACCGCGCCGCGCGATACCCTGTGGGAAATCGCCGAGAAGACGCGCAATGGCGGCTCGGTCCAGCAAACCATGCTGGCCATCCAGGCGTTGAATCCGGATGCCTTTATCGACGGCAACATCAACCGGTTGAAAGCCGGTCAGGTGCTGCGTCTGCCGGATCAGGCGCAGAGCACGAATCTGCCGCAACCGAAGGCAATTGCCGAAGTCTCCGCGCAGAACACCGCGTGGCGTCAGGGTCGTCGCTACGTGGCGAAGCCCGGGACCGGACAGCAGCAGCTCGATGCCACCAAACGTGCTCGCGGTGAAGGCCCTTCGTCGCAAACGGCGACAGACAAGCTGAGCCTGGTCTCTGCCGAGTCCGGCAAGGCCGGTGGCAAAGGCGCAGCGGGCGATGCCAAGAATTTGAGCAACAAGCTGGCCGTGACCCAGGAAAGCCTCGACACGACCCGTCGTGACAACGCCGAACTGAAAAGCCGCATGACCGATCTGCAAAGTCAGCTGGACAAGCTGCAACGCCTGATCGAGCTGAAGAACAATCAACTGGCCAAGTTGCAGGCTGAAGGCGCGGCGGGGGCGCCGGCACCAGGTGCGACCGCTCCGGCAATGTCAGCCGAACTGGCGGCCAATTCTGATGCAACGCCTGCACCTGCGCCTGAAGCGGCTGCTCCCGAGGCCACTACGCCTCCGGCCGAGCAGCCTGCCGAGCCGACGCCGGCAGCCTCCGACGATCAGCAATTCAAAGAACTACTGACCAATCCGTGGCTGCTGGGCTTGGCAGGTGGCGGTGCCGTGGTGGCATTGTTCCTGCTGTTGTTGCTGGCACGTCGCCGCAAAGCCCAGCAAGAAGCCGAGAAGCATGTGCGCATGGCCCGTGATTTGGCCGAGGAGCAGGCGTTCTCAGCTGAGCTCGACCTGCCAAAAGGCATCTTCGATGATTTGGAAGTGCCGCCGCCGAGCGTGAAGCTCGCTACCGCGCCAACCCCAACGCCACCGCCTGCACCAGCCAAGGCTCCCGCGCCGGCTCCGGTGATTGCTCCGGTTGTGGTAACGCCGCCGATCGCTGCGCCATTGGTTTCGCCTGCTGGCGAGCGCAATGACGATGTGTTGAGCAAGGCGCAGTCGCACATCACTGCCGGTCGTCTGAATCAGGCGGCTGCCTTGCTGGAAGACGGGATCAAGCAAGAGCCGCAACGCAGTGACTTGCGCCTCAAGCTGATGGAAGTCTACGGTCAGCAAGGCGATCGCGATGCATTCGTTGCCCAGGAACGCCAGCTGGTGGCCAACGGGGACAACTTTGCTCAGGTCGAAAAACTCAAGAGCCGCTTCCCGGCCATGGTCATTGCGGCAGCCGGAGGTATCGCAGCCGCTGCAATCGCTGCCGAACTGGACGCGCAATACGTCAAGGATCTGCTGCTGGACGAGCCTGAGGCGCCGGCACCGGCTGTGCCTGATGACTTCGACACTGCGTTCGATTTAAGCCTGGATGATCTGGAAACTGCCTCGGCGGCAGGGGTTGCACCAGAGCCAGAGCCAGAACCAGAACTCGATGATCTCGACAGTGCTTTCGATTTGAGCCTGGATGATCTGGAAACTGCCTCGCCGGCAGTGGTTGCACCCGAGCCAGCACCGGAACCAGCATCAGAAAAACCTGAACCTGAACCTGAACCTGAACCTGAACCTGAACCTGAACCTGAACCTGAACCTGAACCTGAACCTGAACCTGGGCTCGATGATCTCGACAGTGCCTTCGATTTGAGCCTGGATGATCTGGAAGCGGCCTCTCCGGCAGTGGTTGCACCAGAACCAGAACCAAAAGCAGAGCCAGTGTCTGTGGCTGAGCTGGACGCGTTCCCGCTGGACGACGACCTGAGCTTCGAGTCGGTGTTGCAGCAGCAGACCGACATCAAGGAAAACCTCGATGACCTGTCGGACTTCGACCTGGATATGGATCTCGGTGGGGATGCCTCGCCAGCGACCCTGGCCGAAGACGACTTCCTGTTGAGCCTGGATGACGGCGTCAAGGACCTTGATATACCTGTCGCTGAAGCGCCGGCTGTTCCTGCGGCTGCGCTGGACGATCTGGAGCTGCCAGCCGATTTCGACCTGTCGCTGGCTGACGAAATGGACGCGCCAGACGCTCCGGACGCGTTTGCCGCCGAACTGGAAGACGTCAACGCCGAACTGGATCGTCTGTCCCAGAGCCTTGGCGAGCCGAGCTTTACGGCGGAAGATGCGATGGCCTCCGCCGCTGACGAGCCGGAATTCGATTTCCTTTCCGGCACCGACGAAGTCGCGACCAAACTCGATCTGGCCCAGGCCTACATCGACATGGGCGACGCCGACGGCGCCCGGGACATCCTCAATGAAGTGGTGACCGAGGGTGATTCAGGTCAGAAGACCGAAGCCAAGGAAATGCTTTCGCGTCTGGCTTGATTGATCGGTAAGGCGTAAACCAAACGGCAGCCCATTGAGGCTGCCGTTTTGTTTCAGTCCACGACAGCTCATTCCCACGCTCTGCGTGGGAATGCCGCCAGGGACGCTCCGCGTTCCGCTTCTGAATGTGACGCAGAGCGTCACGGGATGCATTCCCACGCAGAGCGTGGGAACGATCAACCCCGACACGTAAGGCCACAAAAAACATACGCCTCTGGCGTCCCTGCCTGACAGCCTTATAATGCCCGCCTTTGCGTATATCAGCAGGCTGTCACTCCTTGGCAAATATAGATAATCCGGCCGCCGAACTGGCGGCCGAGGGCTTTTTTCGGATCGCGTTGGGCGTTGAATACAAGGGCTCGCGCTATCGCGGCTGGCAGCGCCAGGCCTCCGGCGTACTCACCGTGCAGGAGACGCTCGAAAAGGCCTTGTCCAAAGTCGCCGACTCACCGGTGTCACTGCTCTGCGCCGGGCGTACGGATGCCGGCGTGCATGCGTGCGGCCAGGTGGTGCATTTCGATACTCAGGTCGAGCGTTCGATGAAAGCCTGGGTCATGGGCGCCAATATCAATTTGCCTCACGACGTCAGTGTCAGCTGGGCCAAGGTCATGCCGGCGCATTTTCATGCGCGGTTCAAGGCCATTGCCCGGCGCTATCGCTACGTGATCTACAACGATCAGATCCGCCCGGCGCACCTGAACGAAGAAATCACCTGGAATCACCGTCCGCTGGACGTCGAGCGCATGGCCGAGGCGGCGCAGTACCTGGTCGGCACCCACGATTTCAGCGCTTTCCGTGCCGGCCAGTGCCAGGCCAAATCGCCGATCAAGGAACTGCATCACCTGCGCGTCACGCGCCACGGCAAGATGATCGTGCTGGACATCCGCGCCAGCGCCTTCCTGCACCACATGGTGCGCAACATTGCTGGCGTGCTGATGACTATCGGTGCCGGCGAGCGCCCGGTGGAGTGGATGAAAGAAGTGCTGGAGAGCCGCATTCGCCGTTCCGGTGGGGTGACGGCGCACCCGTACGGCCTGTACCTGGTGCAGGTCGAGTACCGCGACGAGTTCCAATTGCCCGAGCGTTACATCGGGCCGCACTTCCTGACCGGTTTCTCGGAACTTGACGGCTGACGCCTTCGAACGCTTTTGTTACCATCCGGGACTTTCTCGGATTTACCTTGGGGTTCTATCGACATGTCGGCCGTTCGCAGCAAGATTTGTGGGATTACCCGCATAGAAGATGCGTTGGCGGCGGTTGAGGCCGGGGCTGATGCGATCGGATTTGTGTTCTACGCCAAAAGCCCTCGGGCCGTGACGTTTCAGCAGGCGCGCTCGATCATCGAGGCGTTGCCGCCGTTCGTGACCACCGTAGGGTTGTTCGTCAATGCCAGCCGCTGCGAGTTGGGGGAAATCCTCGACGCCGTGCCGCTGGACCTGTTGCAGTTCCATGGCGACGAAACCGCGGCCGAGTGCGAAGGCTGGCACCGTCCGTACATCAAGGCGCTACGGGTCAAGGCCGGTGACGACATCGCGGCCGCATGCGATGCGTTTCCAGGCGCCAGCGGTATCCTGCTCGACGCCTACGTTGAAGGCGTACCCGGCGGAACCGGTGAAGCGTTTGACTGGTCTCTGATACCGCAAGGCTTGAGCAAGCCGATCATCCTGGCGGGCGGCTTGACGCCGGACAACGTCGCCGAGGCGATTGCAAGGGTTCGGCCTTATGCCGTGGACGTCAGCGGCGGGGTGGAGGCGAGCAAGGGCATCAAGGATCACGCAAAGATTCAGGCATTCATCAAAGCGGTACGCGGAAGCTGATGTGACGGCTGGCACACTGCCGCCGTCCACAGGCATGGCTGAGGGTTTTTGGGGTGTACGCAGGTCACGCTTCACTGACCCGGCAACCCATCGATCATCGCCACACACATGAATTTAGCTCAAGGGCATACGCGGGGCTGCGAACCAGAGTGTTCGGGCCGCCGGTACTGGAGAAAGAAAGCATGAGCAACTGGTTAGTAGACAAACTGATCCCTTCGATCATGCGTTCCGAGGTCAAGAAGAGCTCGGTGCCTGAAGGTCTTTGGCACAAATGCCCGTCTTGCGAGGCTGTGCTGTATCGTCCGGAGCTGGAAAAGACCCTGGACGTTTGCCCCAAGTGCAACCACCACATGCGTATCGGCGCACGCGCCCGCATTGATATCTTCCTTGACGCTGAAGGCCGTGCCGAACTGGGCGCGGACCTGGAGCCGGTTGACCGTCTGAAGTTCCGCGACGGCAAGAAGTACAAGGATCGCCTGAGCGCTGCGCAGAAGCAGACCGGCGAAAAAGACGCCCTGATATCCATGAGCGGCACCTTGCTGGGTATGCCGGTGGTGGTGGCAGCCTTCGAATTCTCCTTCATGGGTGGTTCGATGGGCGCCATCGTTGGTGAGCGTTTTGTTCGCGCTGCCAACTACGCGCTGGAAAACCGTTGCCCAATGATCTGCTTCGCCGCTTCCGGCGGTGCGCGGATGCAGGAAGCCCTGATTTCTCTGATGCAAATGGCCAAGACCTCTGCGGTGCTGGCGCGTCTGCGTGAAGAAGGCATTCCGTTCATCTCCGTGCTGACCGACCCGGTCTACGGTGGTGTTTCCGCCAGTCTGGCGATGCTCGGCGACGTGATTGTCGGTGAGCCGAAAGCCCTGATCGGCTTCGCCGGTCCGCGCGTGATCGAGCAGACCGTGCGTGAAAAACTGCCGGAAGGCTTCCAGCGCAGCGAATTCCTGCTGGAACACGGTGCGATCGACATGATCATCCACCGCCAGGAACTGCGTCCGCGTCTGGGCAATCTGCTGGCACAAATGATGGGCCTGCCGACGCCGAAATTCGTCGCCGCGCCAATCGAGCCAATCGTGGTTCCACCGGTACCCGCCAACCTATGATCGAACGTACCCTTGGCGAGTGGCTCGCCTACCTTGAGCAGTTGCACCCTTCAGCCATCGACATGGGCCTGGAGCGCTCGCAACAGGTAGCGTCCCGCATGGGACTGGGCAAGCCGGCGCCTCGGGTGATTACGGTCACCGGCACCAACGGCAAAGGTTCTACCTGCGCATTCGTGGCTTCGTTGCTGCGGGCGCAGGGCCTGAGCGTCGGTGTCTACAATTCTCCGCACCTGCTGCGTTACAACGAGCGGGTGCAGGTCAATGGCGTCGAAGCCACTGACGCCGAGCTGTGCAAAGCCTTTGCTGCGGTCGAGGCGTGGCGTGGCGACACATCCCTGACGTATTTCGAAATGGGCACCCTCGCGGCGTTCTGGCTGTTTCAACACGCCAGTCTCGATGCAGTGGTGCTGGAAGTCGGGCTGGGCGGGCGTCTGGACACGGTCAATGTGGTCGATGCCGACATGGCGCTGGTCACCAGCATCGGTGTCGATCACGCGGACTATCTGGGTGATACCCGTGAATCCGTAGCGTTCGAAAAGGCCGGCATCTTCCGCCAGGGCGCGCCTGCGCTGTGTGGCGACCTGAATCCTCCACAGCCTCTGCTGGATAAAGCGCGCGAGCTCAATTGCCCGTTTTTCCTGCGTGGGCGCGATTTCGACCTCGGCATCACCGATCACAACTGGCAATGGCGCGGTCTTGACGCTCAAGGGCGTGTGGTTGAGCTGCATGATCTGCCGTTGCTCGATCTGCCGATGGAAAACGCCGCGCTGGCGTTGCAGGCTTACCTGTTGCTCGGGTTGCCTTGGGTGGATGCCCACATTATTGCTGCGCTGAAAGCCACACGGGTGGTCGGTCGCCTCGATCGCCGTCAGTTTGACTGGCAGGGCAAGCGCCTGAACCTGTTACTGGACGTGGGGCATAACCCCCATGCGGCAGAGTATCTGGCTCGCCGTCTGGCCAGCCGTCCACCGGCCGGCAAGCGTCTGGCAGTGTTCGGACTGTTGGCAGACAAGGATCTGGATGGTGTTGTCGGTGAATTGAATGCTAGTGTCCAGCATTGGGGCGTCGCGCCGCTGGATTCACCGCGAGCACGCCCGGTTGCCGATTTGCACGCGGCGTTGCGCAACCTTGGCGCCTCGGTAACATCCTATGACAGCGTGGCCGCCGCCCTGGAAGGGCAGTGCGCGCTGGCGACGAGCGACGACGAGATTCTGTTGTTCGGATCATTTTATTGTGTCGCCGAGGCCCTCGAATGGCTGGCCCGGCGCTCCACGGAGGAAGCGGCAAATGGCATTGCTGGATAAGGCATACAAACAGCGCATGGTCGGTGCCCTGGTTCTGGTAGCGCTGGCGGTGATTTTCCTGCCGATGCTGTTTTCCCGTCAGGATGAACAGCGTCAAGTGACGGTTGACGCCCCGGCTGCGCCGCAAGCGCCTGCGGTGCCGCCAGTTCAGGTGGAGCCGGTGGTGGTGCCTGAGCCGCAAGCGCTGCCTCAGGAACCTGTGCCGAGTGATGATGAAATCGCTCAGCAAGAAGCACCGTCGACAGTGATTTCCCCGAGCGTGCCGGTGGCGCCTGCGCCTGCCGCCAAACCGGTCGCGCCAGCACCTGCGCCGGTCAACAAACCAACGGTTGCACCTGGCCAGCCCATCACGGCTGCACCGGGCAAGCCGGACACGACACAAAGCCGCGTCGATGCCAATGGCCTGTCGGTCAGTTGGTCGGTGCAACTGGCCAGCCTGTCGAGTCGTGCAAGTGCAGAAAGCCTGCAGAAATCCCTGCGCAGCCAGGGCTACAACGCCTACATTCGTACTGCCGACGGCAAGAATCGGGTGTTTGTCGGGCCGCTGATCGAGCGGGCAGAAGCTGATCGTCTGCGTGACTTGTTGAGCCGCCAGCAGAGCCTCAAGGGTTTTGTGGTGCGTTTCCAGCCTGAGCGTGGCTAAAACTATCGACCTGATTTGAAATGCACTGACAATCGCAGCTTACCGACAGCCATGCGCTCTGCTAAAATGCGCCGCCTTATCCGTCTGTAGGCTGCACTGTGCCATTTACCTGGGTTGACTGGGCGATCGTTGCAATCGTCGCCATCTCCGCATTGATCAGTCTGAGCCGCGGCTTTGTCAAAGAAGCACTGTCGCTGGTGACCTGGATCATCGCAGGAGTCGTCGCCTGGATGTTCGGTGGTTCATTGTCCGAGTACCTCGCCGGATACATCCAAACGCCGTCGGCCCGTGTGATCACGGGCTGTGCCATCATGTTTGTCGCCACGCTAATCGTAGGCGCGATGATCAATTATCTTATCGGCGAATTGGTTCGCGTCACCGGGCTGTCCGGGACCGATCGATTCCTCGGCATGGCCTTTGGCGCCGCGCGTGGCGTGTTGCTGGTGGTCGTGGCGGTCGGGCTGTTGAGCCTGGGGCCGGTACAGCAGGACGGGTGGTGGAAAGAGTCACAGCTCGTGCCAAAATTTCTATTGGTTGCAGACTGGTCCAAAAACCTGATTCTGGGGTGGAGCAGTCAGTGGCTTGCCAGCGGTATCAGCGTACCCGCTGAGATACCGTTCAAGGAGCACCTCTTGCCGATGGCCAAAACGCCTCAGTGAGTTGTGTTCAGTTCAGATCCATTAAGTAGGGGTTGCGTCGCATGTGTGGCATCGTCGGTATCGTCGGTAAGTCGAACGTCAATCAGGCGCTGTATGACGCGCTAACCGTCCTCCAGCACCGCGGCCAGGACGCTGCCGGTATCGTGACCAGCCATGATGGCCGGTTATTCCTGCGCAAGGACAATGGCCTGGTACGTGACGTGTTCCATCAGCGTCACATGCAGCGCCTGGTCGGTCACATGGGTATTGGCCATGTGCGTTACCCGACCGCGGGCAGTTCGACTTCGGCCGAAGCCCAACCGTTTTACGTCAACTCGCCTTACGGCATCACCCTGGCGCACAACGGTAACCTGACCAACGTTGAACAGCTGGCCAAGGAGATTTACGAATCTGACCTGCGCCACGTCAACACCAACTCCGATTCGGAAGTGCTGCTCAACGTGTTCGCTCACGAACTGGCCCAGCGCGGCAAGTTGCAGCCAACCGAAGAAGACGTGTTCGCGGCTGTTACTGACGTGCACAACCGTTGCGTCGGTGGTTACGCGGTTGTGGCGATGGTGACCGGTTACGGCATCGTCGGTTTCCGCGACCCGCACGGCATCCGCCCGATCGTCTTCGGTCAGCGTCACACCGACGAAGGCGTCGAGTACATGATCGCCTCCGAAAGCGTTTCCCTGGACGTGCTCGGTTTCACCCTGATTCGCGACCTGGCGCCGGGCGAAGCGGTCTACATCACTGAAGACGGCAAGCTGCACACCCGTCAGTGTGCGACCAACCCGTCCCTGACCCCGTGCATCTTCGAACACGTCTATCTGGCGCGTCCGGATTCGATCATCGACGGCGTGTCGGTCTATAAGGCACGCCTGCGCATGGGCGAGAAACTCGCCGAGAAGATTCTGCGCGAGCGTCCGAACCACGACATCGACGTGGTCATCCCGATTCCGGATACCAGCCGCACCGCGGCCCTCGAGTTGGCGAACCACTTGGGCGTCAAGTTCCGCGAAGGCTTCGTGAAGAACCGCTACATCGGCCGGACCTTCATTATGCCGGGCCAGGCTGCACGGAAAAAATCCGTACGCCAGAAGCTCAACGCCATCGAGCTGGAATTCCGCGGCAAGAACGTGATGCTGGTGGACGACTCCATCGTTCGCGGCACCACCTGCAAGCAGATCATCCAGATGGCCCGCGAAGCCGGCGCCAAGAACGTCTACTTCTGCTCCGCAGCACCGGCCGTTCGTTACCCGAACGTCTACGGCATCGACATGCCGAGCGCACACGAGTTGATCGCCCACAACCGTTCGACCCAGGACGTGGCTGATCTGATCGGCGCTGACTGGTTGATCTATCAGGACTTGCCTGACTTGATCGAAGCGGTTGGTGGCGGCAAGATCAAGATCGAGAAGTTCGATTGCGCGGTGTTCGACGGTCAGTACGTCACCGGTGACGTCGACGAGGCTTACCTGAACAAGATCGAGCAGGCGCGTAACGATGCCTCCAAGGTCAAGACGCAGGCAGTCAGCGCGATCATTGATCTGTATAACAACTGAGTAACTACCGGCCCTGAGGGGCCGGTTTTGTATCTACTAAAAAGAGCAAGGCAAGGAGTGACAGCATGAGTCAGGATTGGGATGCCGGTCGGCTGGACAGCGACCTCGAAGGCGTAGCGTTCGACACCCTGGCCGTACGCGCCGGTCAGCACCGCACGCCGGAAGGCGAACACGGCGATCCGATGTTCTTCACTTCCAGCTACGTATTCCGTACCGCCGCCGACGCGGCCGCGCGCTTTGCCGGTGAAGTGCCGGGCAACGTTTACTCGCGCTACACCAACCCGACCGTGCGTGCGTTCGAAGAGCGCATTGCCGCGCTGGAAAGCGCCGAACAAGCCGTGGCCACGGCGACCGGCATGGCTGCGATCATGGCGGTGGTGATGAGCCTGTGCAGTGCCGGCGATCACGTGCTGGTATCGCGCAGCGTGTTCGGTTCGACCATCAGTCTGTTCGAGAAGTACTTCAAGCGCTTTGGCATTGAAGTCGATTACGTGCCTCTGGCGGACTTGTCCGGCTGGGATGCGGCGATCAAGGCCAACACTAAACTGCTGTTCGTCGAATCGCCCTCCAATCCGCTGGCAGAGCTGGTAGACATCGCCGAACTGTCGAAAATCGCTCACGCCAAAGGCGCGATGCTGGTGGTCGACAACTGCTTCTGCACCCCTGCGTTGCAGCAGCCGCTGAAGATGGGCGCGGACATCGTCGTGCACTCGGCGACCAAGTTCATCGACGGCCAGGGCCGTTGCATGGGCGGTGTTGTGGCCGGTCGCAGCGAGCAGATGAAAGAAGTCGTCGGTTTCCTGCGCACTGCCGGGCCGACCCTGAGCCCGTTCAACGCCTGGATCTTCCTCAAGGGCCTGGAAACCCTGAGCCTGCGCATGAAGGCTCACTGCGCCAATGCCCAGCAACTGGCCGAATGGCTGGAGCAGCAGGAAGGCATCGAGAAAGTCCATTACGCCGGTCTCAAAAGCCATCCGCAGCATGAGCTGGCCCTGCGTCAGCAGAAAGGCTTTGGTGCGGTCGTGAGTTTCGAGGTCAAGGGCGGCAAAGAGGGCGCCTGGCGTTTCATCGATGCGACTCGCCTGATTTCCATCACCGCCAACCTCGGTGACAGCAAAACCACCATTACGCACCCAAGCACCACCTCTCACGGCCGTCTGGCGCCGCAAGAGCGTGAAGCCGCGGGCATTCGTGACAGCCTGATCCGCATCGCGGTCGGCCTGGAAGACGTAGCAGACCTGCAAGCCGATCTGGCGCGCGGGTTGGCTGCCTTGTGATCGAGTTGTCCACGCCAGGCACTGGCACCAACGGCCGAGTTGCACTGGTCACGGGTGCTGCGCGGGGCATTGGTCTGGGGATCTCGGCCTGGCTGATCAGCGAAGGCTGGCAGGTGGTGCTGACTGATCTCGATCGAGTGCGCGGTTCGAAAGTGGCGAAGGTGCTCGGCGACAACGCCTGGTTCATCGCCATGGATGTCTCGAACGAAGGGCAGGTGGCATTGGGTGTCGCCGAGGTACTGGGGCAGTTCGGGCGTCTGGATGCGCTGGTGTGCAACGCGGCGGTTGCCGATCCGCACAACATCACCCTTGAAAGCCTGGATCTGGCGTACTGGAATCGGGTGCTGGCGGTGAATCTCAGTGGGCCGATGCTGTTGGCCAAGCACTGTGCGCCGTACCTGCGCGCTCACAGCGGCGCGATCGTCAACCTGGCCTCGACCCGCGCCGGGCAGTCGGAACCCGACACCGAGGCTTATGCGGCCAGCAAGGGCGGCCTGTTGGCCCTGACTCATGCCTTGGCGATCAGCCTCGGGCCGGAAATCCGCGTCAATGCGGTCAGCCCGGGCTGGATCGATGCGCGGGATCCCTCCGCACGTCGTGCCGAGCCTCTGACCGATGCCGATCATGCCCAGCATCCGGCGGGCAGGGTAGGGACGGTCGAGGATGTGGCGGCGATGGTCGCCTGGCTGTTGTCGAAGAACGCCGGTTTTGTCACAGGCCAGGAGTTCGTGGTCGATGGCGGCATGACCAAGAAGATGATTTACAGCGAGTAATTCGAGCAGGGGCCGCGACAGCGGCGGCTTGAGGTTGCAGGCGGCCATTGGCAGCGCTGCGGGAAATGACATGATTTTGTCTTTTTCAGAAAAACTTCAAGCGGGGTATTGACTTAGCTTCGGTACCTGCGTAAATTTCGCGGCCTCGGAGATGCAAACGGGTGATTAGCTCAGCTGGGAGAGCGTCTGCCTTACAAGCAGAATGTCGGCGGTTCGATCCCGTCATCACCCACCACTTCCGAGAGTCTTGCGAAAGCAAGATGGAAGCTTTTAAAAGCCTCCACCGACGCGCAGCGGTAGTTCAGTCGGTTAGAATACCGGCCTGTCACGCCGGGGGTCGCGGGTTCGAGTCCCGTCCGCTGCGCCATATTTTCCGAATCAGAGTTTATTCTGGTTCGAGATTGAAAGCCTCGAAGCTTTCAGTCAGACGAGTTACTTGGACGCAAGTCCAAAGCGATACGCAGCGGTAGTTCAGTCGGTTAGAATACCGGCCTGTCACGCCGGGGGTCGCGGGTTCGAGTCCCGTCCGCTGCGCCATATCTGCATCAAGGCCCACTGAACGCCTTGGAGCTACGAAGAAAGCCGCTGGTAAAGCCAGTGTCTACTTCGAGTCGATAGCAAAGACCCTGGTCGAAAGACCGGGGTTTTTTGTGTCTGCGATTTGGCTTTTCTCCTGGTCCCCGCAACCATGGGCATTCGTATCTGCCAGCCACATGCGGCCGTGTATCGAATTCTGACTCTTCTCGACAATTTCCCTCAATAACGCTCAGCCCTGACTTACCGGTGGCTGCGTGGCAGAAACACCTGTCTCTCATTCACGTATTCAAGTTTTTCCTGGGGGCAAAACGCATAAAGCGCTTGGTTTGACGTATCAACACTAATTAGAATGAGTCGCATTTAAAATATTTCTTCGCGCAGGGTTCCTTTAGATGAGTGATGCAGCGATGCCGGCGGCGCAAACCTTCCACGACCTGTACCGCGACCATCGTGGCTGGCTCGAAAGCTGGTTGAGACGACGCATGAGCAATGGCCATGATGCGGCGGACTTGAGCCAGGATACGTTCGTGCGTTTACTCGCCAGCTCCCAGCACATCGCTGACCTGCAAGAACCCCGCGCCTATCTGGCGACGGTCGGTAAGCGACTGCTCACCAATTTTTATAAGCGCCGCAGCCTGGAACAAGCCTACCTCAGTGCGCTGGCGCTGCTGCCTGAGGACTGCGTGCCGTCTCCCGAGCAACGCTGGCTACTGCTGGAAACCCTGCAAGCCCTGGATGAATTGCTCGATGGATTGCCGACCGCGGTGCGACGAGCGTTTCTCTGGAGCCAGTTGGAGGGGTTGGGTTATCACGAGATTGCTGAACGCCTGCAAGTCTCTGAGCGCACGATCAAGCGCTACATGGCGCAAGCCTATGAACATTGCCTGCTGGTGCAAATGTGATCGGTTCAACCCCTTCGGCTGAAGCTCGGCAAGTCGTGCGGGCTGCCGCTCAATGGCTGGCACTCATGGAGTCAGGTGCCGCCAACGAGCGCGATCGTGCCAATCTGCAGCACTGGCGTGACAGCCATCCCAGTCATGAACAGGCCTGGCAGAAAGCCCAGCTCTTGCGCCAACGCTTTGCCGACCTGCCGTCGGCACTGGCCATGGCCAGCCTGGATCGGCCGCAGACGAGTCGGCGCACGGTGCTTAAGCGCGCCGTCGGCGCGGTGGCGCTGGTGCCAACCGCTTGGCTGATCAGTCGGCAGCTACCTCTGGACGTCTGGCGTGCTGACCTGCGAACCGCGACCGGGGAGGGTAAAAAAGTCCAGTTGGCGGATGGCGGCTCGCTGCAATTGAATACCGCGAGTGCCGTCGATATCGACCTGAAGAATCGGCGACTGACACTCGTGGAAGGCGAAATAGCGCTGAAGGTGCCCGGCACATCGCCACTGACGGTCCAGACGCACTTCGGGCAAGTGGTCGTCAGTCAGAGCGAAGTGTGCGTTCGTCAGGGGCAGGCGGGGTGCAAGGTGTCAGTGCTTAAAGGCGCGGTGCAGTTGCAGCCTTTGCGCGGACCGGTCTTTTCATTGCGCGCAGGCCAGCAAGTCGGCCTTCAGGCGATGGGAGCCGGACGCGCCGAACCTTTCGATGTGCTAGCCCCAGGCTGGCGCGACGGCGTGTTGATGGCACAGAACCAGCCCCTGGGCGATTTTCTGCGCGAGCTCAGCACCTATCGTCCGGGACTGTTGCGTTGGGAGCCGGAACTGGAATCCCTGCGCGTCACCGGCAGTTTCCGTCTGGAAGACACCGATCGCATCCTGACGTTGCTGGCGGCCAGCTTGCCGCTGGAGGTGCATAGGCGAACCCGCTACTGGGTCACGTTGCTGCCGCGCAAAAATAGTGTTTGAGGTGTGTCCCCTTTTTTCGCGTCGCTTGTCATTCAGGGCAAGTGAAACGAAATCAGAGAGATTCTCAATGCCCGTAGTGATGCCCTGCAGTTCGCGTCTGGGTTCTTCCAGGCTGCGCCCGTTGTTGCACTTGAGTCTGATGCTTAGTCTGAGTGCCTGTCCGTTGTTCATCACTGCCGGTTGGGCCGAAGACGCGCCTCGACGCAGTTACCAGGTGCCGGCAGGAAGCCTCAGTGCAGCGCTGACCCGTTTCGCTGGGTTGGCCGGGGTCAATCTGTCAGTGGACCCGGCACTGGTGGGCAGTCGCACCAGCCCTGGACTTTCCGGCGAATACGCGGTCGAGGAGGGCTTTGCCCGACTGTTGCAGGGTTCCGGTCTGCAACTGCAGCCGGTAGGCGAAGAGGCGTACACCCTGACCCCGGCGCCAGAAGGCGGCAGCCTGCAACTGGGCGCCACCTCGATTGTCGGTGCCACTGACTCGGAGCACGGCGATCCGTATGTCGGCGGTCAGGTCGCGCGCCGCGGTTCACAGGGCCTGCTGGGCTCGAAAGACTTTATGGAGACGCCGTTCAGCATGACCACCTACACCAGTGAGGTGGTCAAAAACCAGCAGGCGCGTACCTTGGGCGACGTGATCGCCAACGATCCTTCGGTTCGCGTCACCAACCCGGCGGGTGGGCGCTATGAGCAGTTCACCATTCGAGGGTTGAGCCTGTTCAACAGTGATGTTTCCTACAACGGCCTCTACGGCGTCCTGCCGACCTATACGATCGACATGGAGATGGCCGACCGCGTCGACGTCCTCAAAGGTCCGAGCCAGCTCATCAACGGCATCTCGCCGCGGGGCAGCGTGGGTGGAGGGATCAACGTGGTGCCCAAGCGCGCGACCGACAAGCCCATCACTTCATTCACCGGCAGTTACGCGTCCGACAGCCAGGTCGGCGGTGCCGTGGATGTCGGCCGGCGCTTTGGTGAAGACAACAAGTTCGGTCTTCGTTTCAACGGCGTGAAGCAGTCTGGCGACACCGAATGGGATCACCAGAATGTCGACCGCGAGATGGCCGTGCTGGGCCTGGATTTTCGCGGTGAACGCCTGAGGCTCTCGACGGACATCGGGCGCACCGAACGTGATACCGACGCACCGCAGGAACGCGTACAGGTTGGCCCTAACGCGCAGGTTCCGCATGCCAGCGATGTGCGCCGCAATTATGCGCAGCCCTGGAGCAAGGCGAGTACCAACGACACGTTCGGCATGGTGAATGCTGAATTCGATGTCAACGACTCCGTCATGCTGTATGGCGGCGTGGGCGCGCGTAAAAGTAATCATGATTTCCTCCGACATGCCGTTTCGGTCACCAACGACGCCGGTAATTTCAGCGTTCAACCGCGTGACTTCACCCGTGACGAAAATGTCCGGACGGCCACAGCGGGTGTGCGCAACTGGTTCCATACCGGCCCGGTCAGCCATGAAGTCAACCTGGCCGCCAGCTATTACTACATGGACTTTGAAAACGGCGGTGCCCGTTATGCTGCGGCCAACAGCAACATTTATAACCCCGTTGAAACACCAACGCCTGGCAGACCCACGCGACAGGATTCGGAGGTCTATACCGAAAACCGTTCCACCGGTGTGGCGTTGTCCGACACCCTGGGTTTCTTCGATGACCGGCTGCTGCTGACCCTCGGCGCCCGCTGGCAGCGCGTGAAGGTTGACGACTGGACCGATAACGTCAGAGGCGACACCGGCTACGACGAGGAAAAGGTTTCGCCGTCAGGCGGCATCCTGTTCAAGGCGACCGACAAGCTGTCGCTGTATGCCAACTATATGGAAGGCCTGAGCCAGGGCAAGATCGCACCGTCTACCTCGGTGAACGAGGACGAGATCTTCCCGCCGTTCATCAGCCGCCAGGTCGAGGTCGGTGCCAAGTATGACGCCGGTCCGTTCGCCGTCACCGCCGCCGTGTTCCGGATCAAGCAGCCGGCTTACGAGACCAATGCGATCACGCGCGTCTTCGGCCCGAACGGCAAGCGTGAGAACACCGGTGTGGAATTGAGTGTGTTCGGTGAACCGCTCGATGGTTTCCGTCTGCTCGGCGGTGTCATGTACATCGACAGCGAGTTGAAGGACACCACCAATGGCACCTTCGACGGCAACCGGGCACCGGCCACGCCGAAATACAACGTGAACCTGGGCGCCGAGTGGGACGTGCCGACTGTACAGGGCCTGACCCTGACCAGCCGTGGCATCTATTCGAGCTCGCAGTATCTGGACCAGTCCAACGTTAAGGAAATCGACTCCTGGGAGCGTTTCGACGTGGGCGCACGCTACGCGTTCAAGGTCGAGGAAAAGAACATCACCCTGCGTGCCAATGTCGAGAACGTGGCGGACAAGCGCTACTGGAGTTCGGCCGGAGCCTCGGATGACAGTGAGCCTGGCTTGACACTGTCGACCCCGCGCACCTACCTCCTTTCGGCGACCGTCGACTTCTGATTTGCCCCTGTCATGCGCCCCAGGGACCGGGGCGTATTCGTTGGACCTTGACCTGATTCGTATAGAGGAAGGACATATGCAAACCCTCAGTTAATGAACAATCAAGACACTTGCGTATCAGTCGCTATCTGTCGGTAGCCTATATATAAGTTGTCAGCTGCATTACAAAAATATGGCCAGATCATGGCGCTTCCGGAGTTCATACCAGGTTTATTAACTTGGTTTTTTGCGTGCCTGATTATTTTTAAAGTAGTTCAAATCGCTATATGTAAATTTCCAAATTGGTAGTAAGAATTAGTTGCAACAACTTCCAAATGAGAATAAGTTTCATATCGAATTTAACGAGGGTGAAGCGATGTTGAATGATGGCGTATTGCACTCTAATCCTTTGCAAAAGACCAATGCCGACTATTTGGCTCGACAAAGCAAGTTCGAATCTAATGTACGCAGTTATCCACGCAAGTTACCACTGGCGATCGCCAAGGCGCACGGGCTCTGGGTGACGGATGTCGAGGGCAATACTTACCTCGACTGTCTGGCCGGCGCCGGCACTTTGGCCCTGGGGCACAATCATCCGGCCGTCATGGCCAGCCTCGACAGCTTCCTCGCCTCAGGCCTGCCGATGCACACCCTGGACCTGACCACCGCGGTCAAGGACGCTTTCAGCGAAACCTTGCTCAGCCTGTTGCCGAACCAGGGCCGTGATTATTGCCTGCAATTTTGCGGGCCGTCCGGGGCGGATGCAGTGGAGGCCGCGCTGAAACTGGCCAAGACCTACACCGGGCGCAACAACATCATCAGTTTCTCCGGGGCCTACCATGGCATGACCCACGGCGCCCTGGCCCTGACCGGCAACACTGCGCCGAAAAATGCCATCGCCAGCCTGATGCCCGGGGTGCAGTTCATGCCGTACCCCCACGAATACCGTTGCCCGCTGGGCATTGGCGGTGAAACCGGGGTCGAGGCCTTGACCCACTATTTCACCCAGTTCATCGAAGACGTCGAAAGCGGCGTGTCACTGCCGGCGGCGGTGATCCTTGAAGCGGTGCAGGGTGAGGGCGGGGTCAACTGTGCCCCGGTGAGCTGGCTGCGGGCGATCCGTGAAGTGACGCGCAAGCACGGCATCCTGCTGATCCTCGACGAAGTGCAGACCGGTTTCGGCCGCACCGGCAAGATGTTCGCCTTCGAGCACGCCGACATCGAGCCGGACCTGATCGTCATGTCCAAAGCGGTCGGTGGCGGTTTGCCCATGGCGGTGCTGGGCATCCGTCGTGAATTCGACGCCTGGGAACCAGGCAATCACGCCGGCACTTTCCGCGGCAACCAGATGGCCATGGCCGCCGGGCTGGCCACGTTGCAGGTGTTGCAACAGCAAAACCTCGCCGCCCAGGCCGATCGCCAGGGCCAGTGGCTCAAGGACCGATTGGTCGAGTTGCAGGCGCATTATCCGGCCCTCGGCCAGGTGCGCGGTCGCGGCCTGATGCTGGGCATCGAGATCGTCGATGAGCGCCAGCCGGCTGATCGCCACGGGCATTTCCCGACGGACCCGGCGCTGGCCGTGGCCATTCAGCAACAGTGCTTCAAACAAGGCCTGTTGCTGGAACGCGGCGGACGTAAGGGCAATGTCATTCGCTTGTTGCCACCTTTGATTATCGACGATGAACAATGTCAGCAAGTCATCCAGCGTTTTGATAATGCGATGGCGGCAGCGTTATTGCAGTTGCGCCCTTGAATGAGTTAATCGAAGTTGCGCTGGCAGTCCGCTGAATTGCAGTTTGATGACAGCGCTACAAGTAACTTTGATGGTCGTCTGATTGTTTAAAAAAGTTCAGTGAAGTGATGTCGTTACGTGGGGTTTCGTCGGCTGTTAAACAGGTCGATCAGCAACTAATTTTTTCGCCATATAACGTGTCCAGTGGCCTCGTGGGCTATTGTGGAGCACCCATGAATCATCCAGATCGCAGTGTTTTATCGAATATGGTCAGTGAGTTGGCGACGACGCGCGCGTTGCTTAATTGTTTGATCAAAGAGTTCGCCTTGCCGGAAAACTGCCTCAGTTACAGTTGGCCGACGCAGATGCAAGGTATCGCCCCGGGCAGTTACCTCGAGGGCCTGGAATGGAAGGGTATTCCCCTGACCATCAGCCTGCCCAACCAGCAGCAATTCTTTGTGATGGTGGACCGCCGTGATGGTCTGGGCAGTCACCGTTACCTGTCGGACGTTTATGCCCGGCGTGGCGAGGGCGACTGGTCGTGCCTGAGGTTCACCGAGTTCGTCGAGCAGTTGCTCGCGGCGTGCGAACACATGACCCGCGCCAGCAACGACGAGTTGCTGGATCAGGTGTTGCAAAGCCAGTTGCTGACCGCGTCCATCGTCGGCCACAACATGGACGGGCAGCACCCGGCACCGCTCAGCGGTTACCTCGCCAGTGAGCAGGGCTTGTGGTTTGGTCATCCGAACCACCCGGCACCCAAGGCGCGCCTGTGGCCAGCTCATCTGGCCCAGGAAACCTATGCTCCGGAATTCCAGGCCCGCACGCCGTTGCACCTGTTCGAGGTGCCGCTGGAAGGATTGAACGTCGGGGCCAACGGCCTGAGCAAAGCCCAAGTGCTGGCCGGTTTTGCCGATCAGGCGCAGGCGCGGCCAGGACACGCGGTTATCTGCATGCACCCGGTTCAGGCCCAGCTGTTCATGCAGGACGGTCGGGTTCAGCGTTTGTTGAAATCCGCGGCCATCGTCGATCTTGGCGCCACAGGGCTGATGGCCAACCCCACGGCGTCCATCCGTACCTGGTACATCGAGGGCCATGAGTTTTTCATCAAGGGCTCGCTGAACGTGCGCATCACCAACTGCGTCAGGAAAAACGCTTGGTACGAACTGGAAAGCGCACTGATGATCGACCGAGTCTTTCGTAACCTCCAATTGACCCAGCCCGAAACCCTTGGCGGGCTCTCGGTGGTCGCCGAGCCGGGCAACCTGAGCTGGGCGCCGCAACAGGCCAGCGAAGCCGATAACCACTGGTTCCGCGAACAGACCGGGGCGATCCTGCGGGAGAACTTCTGCCTCGACACCGGCACCGACTGCAGCATCATGGCCGGTACATTGTTCGCTCGCGGCCTGCATTTACCACCGTTGGTGCATGAGTTCCTGAGCCGGTTCAACGGCAATGACATCGACGATCAACAGCTGTTGAGCTGGTTCGACGACTATCAGGCGCTGTTGCTACGGCCAGTGCTGGCGTTGTTCTTCAACCACGGCATCGTCATGGAACCGCATTTGCAGAACAGCGTGCTGGTGCATGACAACGGTCGTCCACAACGCTTGCTGCTGCGGGATTTCGAAGGGGTCAAACTGACCGACGAACTGGGGGCCTCGCGGATCGACGCAGACGTTCATCCACGGGTGCGCGAGTCGCTGCTCTATTCCCGCCAGCAAGGCTGGAACCGCATCGTCTATTGCCTGTTCGTCAACAACTTGTCCGAGGCTGTGTTGGCCCTGAGTTGGGAACGTCCGCACCTGGCGCCGCTGATGTGGCAACGGGTGGAGCAGCAATTGATCAGCATCCGCGTCGAATTGGCCCGCGCTGCGCCAGAGTTGGACGCACTGATTGCCGGTCAGCCGATTGCCTGCAAAACCAACCTGAAAGTGCGCCTGGCGGCCAAGGCCGATCGCCAGGCCAGCTACGTCAGTCTGGTGTCCCCGTGGGGCAAGGAGGCCAAGCATGGATAAGCTGCCCGAAGCGGTATTGGCCGCCATCGACGAAGCCCGCACGCAGCACGAAGATCCACTGGCGCTGTTCGTCTATGACCTGGACGCGTTGAAGCAGCACGTGACGCAGGTGATGGCGGCGCTGCCTGAAGGCGTAGAGCTTTACTACGCGATCAAGGCCAACAGCGAGCCGCAAATCCTCGCCGCTTTGGCACCGTTGGTGCACGGCTTCGAGATTTCCTCCGGCGGTGAGATCCATCGTCTTCAGGCCTGCCCGACGCGCAAACCATTCATCTTCTCCGGCCCTGGCAAACTGGACTCTGATCTGCATTCGGCGCTGCAACACCAGGTCGAAGCGATTCACATCGAAAGCCTGAATGAAATCGTCCGCCTGCAACGGCTGGCACTGGAAGCGGGGCGCGTGCAAGACGTCTTGCTGCGGATCAATCCTGAACTGCCGTCGCCGCTCTCCAGCAAACTGGCGATGGCCGGCACGGCCACACCGTTCGGGATCGATGAAGCGGAACTGGCTCAGGCGGTCAGCTGGGTCGATAACGCCAGTCACCTGCGGCTCAAGGGCTTTCATGTGCATGCGATGTCCCATCAGTCGCTGGTGGAACGCCATGAACAATTGCTCGATCTGTACTTGCAGCGCTGGCCGCAATGGAAAGCGTTGTCGGTCGATCCCGCGGCGATCACTCACCTCAATGTGGGCGGTGGCATCGGGGTCAATTACCTCGGGCCGCAGCAATTCGATTGGCAGCGCTTGTGTACGCATTTGGGGCAGAGCCTTTCAGCCTGTGCCGATGCGCCCATCGTGCGCTTTGAGCCTGGTCGTTTCATCAGCGCCTTCTGCGGTTATTACGCCATTGAAGTGCTGGACAGGAAAACCAGTCACGGCAAGCACTTCCTGGTCTGTCGTGGCGGCACGCATCAGTTCCGTTTGCCGGTTGCCCAGGGCCATGATCACCCGGTCATTCATCTGCCCCGGCATCGCGTCACTTCAACGGCGCCACAACAGGAGTGGACTGTCGTTGGGCAGCTCTGTACGCCCAAGGATGTGCTGAGCCGCGATTGCCCGCTCACGGACGTGGAGATCGGCGACATGCTGGTGCTGCCGCTGGCGGGTGCCTATGGCTACAACATTTCCCACGCCGATTTCCTCTGTCATCCGCGACCACCGCAGGTGTTTGTACAACAGGCCGGAGTCGCACCGTGGGATTGACGTTCGCCGTGCCGCGCTGGTTGGTGGTGGTCAATGTGCTGTTGGGCACGCTGACGGTCAGTCTGAACAACAGCTCATTGAATCCGGCGTTGCCGGCGTTCATGGAGGCCTTTGAGATTGGCCCGCTGTTGGCCACCTGGATTGTCGCGGCGTTCATGGTGAGCATGGGCATGACCATGCCGCTCACCAGTTTTCTCAGCCAGCGGATGGGGCGCAAATCCCTCTATTTGTGGGGTGTGGCGTTGTTTGTCTGCGGTTCGCTGCTGGGGGCGCTGGCCAATTCCATCGCGCTGGTGATTGCCGCACGCGTGGTGCAAGGCATCGCCAGTGGGCTGATGATTCCGCTGTCCCTGGCGATCATTTTTTCGGTGTACGCGAAGGGCGAGCGGGGCAGGGTCACCGGCCTATGGGGCGCGGCGGTCATGCTGGCGCCGGCATTGGGGCCCTTGTGCGGGAGCCTGATGCTGGAGTGGTTCAGTTGGCGCTCGCTGTTCCTGATGAATGTGCCGATTGGCCTGTTGGCGCTGATCCTTGGCGTCGGCGTGCTGCCGGCTTCTGAAGCATCGGAACGCAAACCTTTCGACCTGGCGGGTTACCTGTTGATCGCGGCGGGCATCGGTCTGCTGATGATTGCCGTTGGCCGTCTGCGCCATGCCGAAGCCCTCACTGATCCGCTCAACCTTGGCATGCTGTTGGCGGCGATTCTGTGTCTGGTCGCGTTTGTTCGACTGGAACTGAACCGGACTTCGCCGCTGCTTAACCTGCGTATCTTTGCCCTGCGCGGTTATCGCTTGAGCGTGATCATCGCGGTGGTGCAGTCGGTCGGCATGTTCGAATGCCTGGTCCTGCTGCCACTGTTGGTACAAGTGGTGATGGGCTACAGCGCTATCTGGACCGGTCTGTCGCTGCTGTGCACGGCGATGTTCGCCAGCCTGTTCGGGCATCTCGGCGGCAAGTGGCTGGACCGACACGGCCCGCGCGGCGTGGTGCTCTGGGGGCTGCTGCTGACCGGGGGCGCCACGCTGGGATTGGGCATGCTGGGGGCTGGCGCTTCAATCGGTGTGGTGTTTTTTCTGATGATGGTCCGCGGCGCCGGGCTGGGCCTTTCCTATATCCCCATCACCACCGCCGGGCTCGATGCGCTGCCTGAACCGATGGTCACGCAAGGCGCGGCGATGAACAACATTTCCCGTCGTCTCGTCTCGTCGCTGGCCATCGTGGTTGCCTCCCTGTGGCTGGAACTGCGCCTGACTGCCGAGACCGGGGGCGGGGTGGTTTCGATGGCCAGCTCGGGGGCGATCAGCGAGGTCTTCATGGCCACCGGCATCCTCATCCTCCTGGCATTGCCCTGTGCCTGGCGTTTTCCCGTTCACGCATCCGACGAGCCGGCCGAGGCATTGCCCTCAGCCCTCGAACACCGTTAATTCTTTCATGGACAAGGTTATGACTATGGCGACTTCTTCACAGGCAACACATCAGGCTGCTGATTCAGCGCCAGGCGTCTGGCTGGCGACGGCCGATCCGCGCCACTATCAGCAAGTGGAACAGCGCGTGGTGGGCCAGCTGCTGCAAACGCTGCTGTATGAAAACGTCCTGCCGTATCGCCACTCGCCTCTCGATGGCGGCCAGTACCGTTTTGTCGTCAGCGGCATCGACACGCAGCAACAACCGGTGGAGTACCACTGCAGCGGATTGCTCAGCGAAAGCTTCGAGCTGATCCGCCTCGACTATGCCAGTCTCGAACGCGTTGACGCGTTGGGCGCACGCCGTCGGCCGCACCTTCATCAAGCATTGGCGGAGCTGTTGAGCGAACTTCAGGACAGCCCGCATCTACCTCGCTTCACCCATGAGCTTGAACAAACGCTGCTCAAGGATCTGCAATCGCGCAGTCAGGGTTATCAAGCGACCCAGCCAACCCATCAACTGGATGTCGATGCGCTGGAACAGCACTTCATGGACGCCCACAGCTATCACCCTTGCTACAAATCGCGCATCGGTTTTTCGCTCAAGGACAACGCCAATTACGGGCCGGAATTTGCCGCGCCCATCGCGATTGTCTGGCTGGCAGTGGCGAAAACCTGCGGTGCGATGAACATTTCCCGGCACCTGAATTACGACGATTTTATCCAGCAGGAATTCGGACTTCAGCGCTGGCAGCAACTGGCTGAGAGCCTCACCGATCAAGGCAAGGCGATGGGCGATTACTGGCTGATGCCGGTACACCCGTGGCAGTGGGAAAACATCATTGTTCCCGTGTTCTACCCAGAACTGGTCAGCGGTGAAGTGATCCATCTGGGCACCACGGATGATCGCTATCAGGCGCAACAGTCGATCCGCACGTTGGCCAACGTCACTGAGAAAAAGCGGCCTTACGTCAAGCTCGCGTTGAGCATGACCAACACCTCCAGCACCCGAATTCTGGCCCGGCACACGGTGATGAACGGCCCGATCATCACCGACTGGTTGCAGCAGTTGATCGGCAGCGACAGCACCGCCCGCGACCTTGGTTTTGTGATTCTCGGCGAAGTGGTCGGCGTCAGCTTTGACTACGATCACCTGCCCGCCACGCGGATGTCCCAGGCCTACGGCACGATGGGCAGCCTGTGGCGCGAGAGCATTCACCAGTACCTGCAAGACGATGAGCAAGCGGTGCCGTTCAATGGCTTGAGCTCCGTGGACAATCGCTACGGCAGCGGTGAACAGAAGCCGTTTATCGATGCCTGGATCAAGCAATACGGCCTGCACGCCTGGACTCGCCAACTGCTGCAAGTGGCGGTGTCGCCGATCATTCACATGCTTTACGCCGAAGGCATCGGCATGGAGTCCCATGGGCAGAACATCGTCCTGATCGTGAAGCAGGGCTGGCCGCAACGTATCGCCCTGAAAGACTTCCATGACGGCGTGCGCTATTCGCCGCAACACCTGGGGCGCCCCGAGCTGTGCCCGACCCTGGTGCCGCTGCCCGCCAGCCACGCCAAGCTCAATCGCAACTCGTTCATCCTCACCGACGATCTGGATGCGGTCCGGGATTTTTCCTGTGACTCGTTCTTTTTCATCGCCCTGGCCGAGATGGCGATCTTCCTGCATCAGCACTATCAGCTCGAAGAGGCCCTGTTCTGGAAAATGACCGCCGAGGTGATCACTGCTTACCAGGCTGAACATCCGCAACACCGTCCACGTTATGCAGCGTTTGATGTGTTCGCGCCGTTCTATGAAGTGGAGGAACTGACCAAGCGCCGTCTGCTGGGCGATGGCGAACGTCGTTTTAAATCGGTGCCGAATCCGCTGCACGCGTTCCGGCCGCAATCATGCTGAGGACCAATCTGCTCAAGCAGAAGCTCAGAACAGGTGAGCCGGTCTACGGCCTGATCAGTTCGATTCCGTCACCAGCGGCCATCGAACTGATTGCCGAGGCGGGTTTTGATTTTGTGATCATCGATATGGAACACGTGCTGATCAATCCCGAGACCGTGGAGAACATGATCCGCACCGCCGAAAGTTACGCGCTGACCCCGTTGGTGCGGGTGGCGGATCTCAACCCGAAAACCCTGCTGCGCCTGCTTGATGGCGGCGCCCAGGGCATTGTCTTGCCGATGATCGAAGGCCCCGAGCCTTTGGCCGAAAGCATTCGTGCCTGCAAATACCACCCGCAGGGTACCCGCAGCCTGAATGCCGGGCGCCCCGGTGCCTTTGGCAAACACAGCCTGGCGGAGTACGTCGCGCTGGCCAACGAGCAAATCATGGTCGTGGCGATGATCGAAAGTGCCGAAGGTGTGCGGCGGGCGGCAGAGATTGCCGCCGTGCCCGGCCTCGACATGATCCTCGAAGGGGCCGCCGACTTATCGCAATCGATGGGCATGCCCTGGCAGATCGATCGACCCGAGGTGCAGCAAGCGCTGCTCGCCAGTTGGCAGGCAGCCAACGCTGAGGGCGTGCCGTATTGCGCGATTCCACGTCAGTCGGGCGACCACGAACGGTGGTTGAGCCGGGGCGTAAAAAGTTTTGTTTTGGGTGACGAGCGTGGCATCGCTTTTCGTGCCCTCCAGGCCAAATTGGCCGCCACTTCAGCAGAAGGAAAATAGTCGGATGAACTTCCCCACAATGGCCGCCGACAAGGTGATGCAGGATCTGGTCGATTGTTTGCTGGCCGAACATTTTTTCGGGGCCGAGCCGCTGAACCTGGTGGCGCCATCGTCATCGGCCGATCAGCCGTTTACCGGGTTGAGCGCCGAACAACGGATCTGGGAATGGCCCATCGATCCCCATGGTTGCATCGTCATTGCCCTGCGTCCCGGCATTACCCAGCAGTGGGAAAAAGTACCGGGCACGCCGGTATGGGGGCGACAGAATGACCAACTGACCGCGCTGTCACCCGAGGCTTTCACGACCCAGGTGCTGGCCGGGATGACCGATCGCTACCCGGACAATGAAAAAGGCTTCGCCCTGTTTCTGGATGTGCTGCGCACCAGCGTCCGGCAAACCGAGTTGTCCCTGGCCCATCGGGTTAACAGCGAACGCTTGCTGGAAAAGAGCAACGCGGACTTTTTCCTGGCGATGGAACAGTGGGCTTCGCTGCGCGATCGTCCCTACCACCCGCTGGCCAAAGCCAAGCAGGGTTTGGACGACGCGGAATATCGGCAGTATCAGGCGGAGTTTGCCCGTCCGGTGGCGCTCAACTGGGTCGCGGTCGACCGCACGTTGCTGCAATGCGGCGACGGTGTGACGGACCTGGCGCAGAGTTATCCTGCCCAGTACTTGTTGCCGTTCGCGTTACAGGTCGGCCTGCAACACGAGTTGCAACAACGGGGCATTGCCGACAGTCATATCGCACTGCCGGTGCACCCGTGGCAGTTCGAGCACGTGCTGGAAGCGCAACTCGGCGACGCTTTCGCCAAGGGTGATTGCCATCGACTGGACTTCACCGACGGTGATTTCTTCGCCACCTCGTCGTTGCGCTCGATGACGCCGTGCTTCAACAGTGCCGATTACCTCAAGTTGCCGATGGCGATCTATTCGCTGGGTGCTTCCCGTTATCTGCCTGCAGTGAAAATGATCAACGGCGGCTTGAGCGAGGCGCTGCTGCGCCAGGCTCTGAGCAAGGATCAAACCCTGCAACAGTCGCTGCACCTGTGCGACGAAACCAAATGGTGGGCGTTCATGCCGCCGGACGCGACGCTGTTCGACGAAGCGCCGCGTCACTTGTCGGCGATGGTGCGCGGCTATCCGCCCGCGCTGCTCGAAGACCTGGACACCCGACTGGTGCCCATGGCGGCATTGGGCACACCGCTGCCGGGAAGCAATCAGCACTTCTTCGATGACTGGATGGCCTACCGCCAACTGCCGGCCAACGCTGCGTCAGTGATGACCCTGTTCCGCGAGGTGTGCCACAGCTTCTTCGATATCAACCTGCGGATGTTCCGCATCGGCATGCTCGGGGAAATTCACGGGCAGAACGCGGTGCTGGTGTGGAAGGCCGGTTACGCCCAGGGCTTGCTGTTGCGCGATCACGACTCGTTGCGCATCTTCGTGCCGTGGCTGGAACGCAACGGCCTGGCCGACCCGGCTTACCGGTTGAAGAAGGGACACGCCAACACGCTGTACCACGATCGCCCTGAAGACCTGCTGTTCTGGTTGCAGACCCTGGGTATTCAGGTCAACCTCCGCGCCATTATCGATACGCTGGCTGAGGTCTACGCATTGCCGGCGACCGGGTTGTGGACGGCGATGGGCGAAGTGCTCAACGAGTTGATCGACACCATCGAGTTTGACGCCGAGGCGCGGATCATGATCAAGCATCAGCTATTCGAATCGCCGCACTGGCCGCAGAAATTGCTGCTCACCCCGATGATCGAGCGCGCGGGCGGCCCTGGCAGCATGCCGTTTGGCAAAGGGCAGGTGGTCAACCCGTTTCACCGGCTTGATCGTAATGCCTGAACCGCGACGTGAACCCTCCAGGCGCACGCTGTTGCGCCTGTCCCTGGGGGCGCTCGCCCTCAGGTTTTCCGCGCCGGCGTGGGCCGAGGCTGGCGCCGCACCGTTGCGGGTGATCACCCTGTTTCAGGGGGCCACCGACTGCGCTGTGATGTTAGGCGTGACCCCGTGTGGCGTAGTCGATTCCTGGAGCGAAAAACCGACCTATCGCTATTTGCGCGCAGATCTGGAGCAGGTGCCCCATGTCGGATTGGAAACTCAGCCCAGCCTTGAAGACATCGCACTGCTCAAACCGGACTTGATCGTTGCCTCACATTTTCGCCATGAGCGCATCGCCCCATTACTCAAGCAGATCGCCCCGGTGCTGATGCTGGAGGAAGTGTTTGAGTTCAAGAAGACCCTGGCGCTGATGGGCGCTGCATTACAGCAGCAACAGAGGGCCGATGAGATTCTGAACCGATGGCAGCAGCGCGTGGCACAACTGTGTCAGCAACTGCGGCAGACATTTGCCGGACGCTGGCCTCCCACGGTGTCGATACTGGACATCCGCGAAGACCACATCCGCAGTTACCTGCCGGCGAGTTTTCCGGGCTCGGTGCTCACCGAACTGGGATTCAACTGGAGTGACAACAGCCGGGAGGCGAGCGGGGTATCGATCAAACTCACCAGCAAGGAAAGCCTTGCGGTGGTGAATGCCGACATCTTTTTTGTCTTTCTGCGCGCGCAGAACGCGGCGGTGCAGCGCAACTACGAGAGCTTGGTGCAACACCCGCTGTGGAAGCAGATGCGTGCCCCGCAGCAAGGACAGGTGTGGCAGGTCGATGGCGTCGCGTGGAGTCTGTCGGGCGGGATGTTGGGGGCTAACCTGATGCTCGACGACGTGGCCCGCCTGGCCGCCGCGCAGGTGGCCTCATGAGCCCGGGAGTCAAGCTGTGCAGCGCGGGCGTCGTGTTGCTGTTGTGCTGCGTGTTGAGCCTGGCGGTCGGTGCTACCTGGATTCCACTGCCACAGATTGCCGCGGCGTTTGTCCATCCCGACCCGTTGAGTATCAATCATGTGCTGGTGACCACCACGCGCCTGTCGCGCACCCTGATGGCGATTTCCGTTGGCGCCAGCCTGGCGGTCGCGGGCGCGCTGATGCAGGCACTGACGCGCAATCCATTGGCATCACCCGGGTTGTTCGGGATCAATGCCGGTGCGACTTTTTTTATCATCCTGTTTTCCTCGATCTTCTCGCTGTCATCCCCGGATGCCTGGCTATGGTCGGCGTTCATTGGCGCTGGCGTGGCGGGTTGCCTGGTGTGGCTGATCGGCAACATGGGGCAAGGCAGTCTCAGTCCGCTGCGCATCGTGCTGGCGGGCGCGGCGATCGCCGCGTTGTTCTCCGCTTTCAGTCAGGCGCTGCTGGTGGTGAATCAGGATGGCCTGGACACGGTGCTGTTCTGGATGGCTGGTTCACTGACCGAACGCAGCCTGTCGACCGCTGCGCCGTTGTTGCTGTGCGCTGTGTTCGGGTTGGCGGGGGCGCTGTTGCTGGCCGGGCAGCTCAATGTGCTGAACGCCGGGGAAGAGATCGCCACGGGGTTGGGGCAGCGAACCGGTCTGATCCGTCTGCTGATGAGTGTGCTGGTGATCTGTCTCGCGGGCAGCGCGGTGGCGTTGGCCGGCAGCATTGGTTTCATTGGTCTTCTGGTACCGCACATGGTGCGCAAGGGATTGTCCATCGACCATCGATGGTTGCTGCCCGGTTGCGCGCTGCTCGGCGCCATTCTGCTGTTGTTGGCGGATACGCTGTCGCGGGTTTTGATCCTGCCTCAGGAGGTGCCGGTGGGGGTGATGACGGCGCTGTTCGGCGCACCGTTTTTCATCCTGTTGGCCCGGCGTGGAGGTCGTTATGGATAAGGTGGTGACCTGGCGCCGGGGCGGGTATTCCCGGCGGGTCAACCTCTCCACGTGGTTGCGATTGGCGGCGGCGCTGGTGCTGACGGTGCTGGTGATGCTCGGCTCGTTATCGCTGGGGAAAGTCATCCTCTCGCCCCTCGAGGTGATACGAATCCTGTTTTCCAGTCAGGACGCCAGCCTGACGTTGATCGTCGAGCAACTGCGTTTTCCACGCATTGTGCTGGCGGCATTGGTCGGGGCTGCGTTGTCGGTGTCCGGGCTGATCCTGCAAAGCATCATCCGCAACCCGCTGGCATCGCCGGACCTGCTGGGCATCACCAGCGGTGCCAGCGCCGCTGCTGTGCTTTATCTGTCGTTCTTGTCGGCGACGCTGGGGCAACAATTTTTGCCCCTGGCCGCAATGCTCGGTGCGGCGCTGGCGACACTGGCCATTTATCTGCTGGCCTGGAAGCAGGGGACCTCACCGCTGCGACTGGTGCTGATCGGTGTGGGCGTCTCAGCGATGTTGACCGCCGCGACGACCTTCATTCTGGTGTTCAGTCCGCTGACCACCACCCTGTCTGCCTACGTTTGGCTGACCGGCAGCGTATACGGCGCCAGTTGGCCCGAACCGCTGGCGCTTGCGAGCTGGTTGTTGGGCATTTGTCCGCTGCTGGTGCTGCTGGCCCGTCAGGTGATGGTGCAGCAGTTGGATGACAACTTGGCCCAGGGCATCGGCGTGCGCGTGCAATGGCTGCGGGCCGGTTTGTTGTTGGTGAGTGTGGCGTTGGCCGGTGCGGCCATTGCCTGGGGTGGGGCGATCGCGTTTGTCGGGCTGATCGCGCCACATATTGCCAAACGCCTGGTGGCCCCTGGTTTCGCTGGGCAGGCTGTGATGGCCGCCCTGATTGGCGCAAACCTGGTGATGCTGGCGGACCTGGTCGGGCGCACGCTGTTCCTGCCCCTGGATCTACCGGCCGGGATCTTTGTCGCGGTGCTGGGCACACCCTTTTTTCTCTATTTATTGATTAAACAGCGTCATTAAGGAATTCAACGTATGACGTCGATTGCAAGTCGCGGCCTGACCCTGAGTTATCAGCGCCAGGTGATTATTGACGCGCTGGACATGCAACTGCCCCAGGGCAAGATCTCGGTGCTGATTGGCAGTAACGGCTGCGGCAAAAGTACCTTGCTCAAATCCTTCGCACGACTGCTGAAACCGCAGCAAGGCTCGGTGATTCTCAACGGCGTGGATATCCAGAAAAAATCCACGGCGGCGGTGGCGCGTGAGTTGGCCATCCTGCCCCAGACACCGACGGCGCCCGAGGGCATTACTGTTCGCCAGCTCGTGGCTCTGGGCCGATACCCTTATCAAAGCTGGATGCAACAGTGGTCGGCCGAGGATGAAACCATGGTCAATCGCGCGCTGACGCAGACCAGTCTGCAAGCGCTGGCGGATCGGCCGGTGGATGCCTTGTCCGGTGGGCAGCGCCAGCGTGCGTGGATTGCCATGACCCTGGCCCAGGACACCGGCATCGTGCTGCTGGACGAGCCGACGACCTTCCTCGACCTGGCTCACCAGATTGAAGTGCTGGACCTGCTGCGCGACCTCAACCGGCTCGAAAACAAAACCATCATCATGGTGCTTCACGACCTCAACCTGGCCTGTCGTTATGCCGATCATATGGTGGCGGTGCATGAGCGTACGGCATTTGCCCAGGGCCGGCCTGAAGACGTCTTGACTCAAGCGCTGGTCAAAACCGTGTTCGACCTCAACTGCAGGATTATTCCTGATCCGTTCTTTGGTACGCCGATGTGCATTCCGTTTGGCCGGGAATTGCCGCAATGAGTCTGGCTCACCACTTCACCGCGCAAGAATGGAACGTGCTGGGCGGTGGGTTGCGGTTGAAGGACTGCGCCGAACGTGACCCCTTACGCTCGCTGATGGCGCGTGACCTGTTGCAGGACGAGGTGTGCGAGCGTTTGCTGGACGCATTGAGCCCGGTCATTGGCTCACCGTCGCGGGCGATCACCGCCTCGCTGCTGGGTAAGCGCCTGTCGTTCCTGGCCACCGGCGCGTGTTTGTACGCCATGTCGGTGTACGACAAAGGACTGCTGCTGTCGCTGGACAACACGGTGATCGAGTACGGCCATGATGACGGGCTGTGGACGTCTTCGATGCCGCTGGCTCATTCCCTGCCGCTGGCGTACGGGGCCGGTGAGCGCGAGGCCTGGCGGGAAACCCTGGTGCAGGCGCTGTTTGCCGGGCTGTTGAAGCCGCTGTGGCAAACCTTCAACCGTGTGAGTGGTGTTTCGCGGCGCATCTTGTGGGAAAACACCGCCGTGCGCGTGTATTCGTTGTATGAAAAACGCATGACGAAAATCGACGAACCGTCGGTACGCGAGCGCTATGAAGCCGACTTCAGGTGGTTGCTGACCCAGGCACAACCTGCGCTGTTCGGTCTCGATTACAACCCGCTCAGCCATTTCCGCCGACCGCCGACACTGCTCGACGAGGGGCAGCGCAGCATTCGCTTTCGACGAACCTGCTGCTTCTATTACCTGGCTACTGAGCCTGCTGAATATTGTTCGACCTGCCCACTGCTGCGTCCGGGGAAATGCCGATGAGTTATCAGATCAAGCCTCGCCAGCAACTCGTCACCTCGGAGTTGCTCAACGCCTACCGGTCGATCCCTTCGTCAACCATCGGCCACTTTTCCGATCGGGGCTTCCTGCGGGGGATCAAGCCGCTGTTCAACAACATCCGCATGGTCGGCCATGTCGTCACCGTCAAAGTCTTTCCGCCGGATGGCAGCATTCTGCGTGAGGCCTTGTTGCTGAGTGAGCCGGGCGACGTACTGGTGATCGAATGTGTGGGCGACGAAGAGTGTGGCTGTTGGGGGGAGCTGCGCACCCTGGCCGGTCTGATCAAAGGGTTGGCCGGGGTGGTGGTGTCGGGTGCGGTCACGGATGTCAGTGCATTGCGTCGCCATGGGTTGCCGGTCTTTTGCCGGGACGTCAGTGCGTACACGACTCGCAGCATTGGCGCCCGAGGGGAAGTCAATCAGTCGATCAGTGTGGGCGGCGTTCAGGTACAGCCGGGGGATCTGGCCATTGGTGATGATGACGGCGTCTTCATCCTCGATGCCCGGCGTGCGGCCGAGCTGCTTCCCGAGCTCTTGGCCAAAGAGGAAATGGACCAGCAGCGCAGGGCGGAATTCTTGCAGAGGCTCGATCAGCGAAGGGGCTGACTTCCCGAGCGGAAATGAAAAGGGGCAACTGTGCAGTTGCCCCTTTTTTGCGTCGGTCAGTCAGAAGCCGAGTTTGTCGCGCAGTCCGTAATACCAGGCGCCCAACGCAGCGAATGGTGTACGCAGCAGTTGTCCGCCGGGGAACGGGTAGTGGGGCAGGTCGGCAAACGCGTCGAAACGCTCGGCCTGACCACGCAACGCTTCGGCCAACACCTTGCCCGCCAGGTGCGTATACGTCACGCCATGGCCACTGCAACCTTGGGAATAGTAGATGTTGTCGCCCAGGCGTCCGACCTGAGGAAGTCGTGACAAGGTCAGCAGGAAATTGCCGGTCCAGGCGTAATCGATCTTCACGTCCTTGAGCTGCGGGAAAGCCTTGAGCATCTTCGGCCGAATTATTGCTTCGATGTTCGCCGGATCCCGTGCGCCATACACCACGCCACCGCCGAAGACCAGGCGCTTGTCTGCGGTCAAACGGTAGTAGTCGAGCAGGTAATTGCAGTCTTCGACGCAGTAATCCTGTGGCAACAGGCTCTTGGCCAATGCTTCGCCCAAGGGTTCAGTGGTGATCACCTGAGTCCCGCAGGGCATCGATTTGGCGGCCAGTTCCGGCACCAGATTACCGAGATACGCATTGCCCGCAACGATGATGAACTTGGCCCTGACCTTGCCTTGAGGCGTATGCACCACCGGATTCGCGCCGCGTTCGATGCGCACCGCCGGCGATTGCTCATAAATGGTGCCGCCCAGCGACTCGACGGCTGCCGCTTCACCCAACACCAGGTTCAGCGGATGAATGTGCCCGCCGCTCATGTCGAGCATGCCGCCGATGTATTGATCGCACGCGACCACTTCACGGATGCGACGCTGATCCATCAATTCAAGCTGCGTGTGACCGAAGCGCTCCCACAGACGCTTCTGGGATTCCAGATGGCCCATCTGCTTGGCGGTAATGGCGGCGAATACGCCACCATCCTTCAAGTCGCACTGGATATTATATTTGGCAACCCGCTCACGAATGATCCGCCCACCTTCGAACGCCATCTGCCCCAGCAACTGAGCCTGCTTGGGACCGACACTGCGCTCGATCACATCGATGTCACGGCTATAACTGTTTACGATCTGGCCACCGTTACGCCCCGACGCACCAAAACCTACCTTCGCCGCTTCAAGCACCGTGACCCGGAAACCGTTTTCCAGCAGAAACAGGGCAGAGGACAGACCGGTGTAACCGGCACCGATCACACAGACATCAGTCTCTACGTCATCCTGCAAGGCCGGGCGCGGCGAAGCCGGATTGGCCGATGCGGCGTAATAGGAATCCGGGTAGGGGGTGTTCGCCATCCTGCAGCCTCTGTTTAATATATTTTACGAGTGCGTCGATCCTACCCGAGATAAAAAACGATCGCCAGCCACCGCAAAATCTTCTTTGCAGCCGCAAAATTAAATATTTTGCATATTCATAGGGTTAGCTCGAAAAAAGGTGTTGACACCCCTCCGGAATTCCGTAGAATGCCGCCTCACAGCAGGCACGTAGCTCAGTTGGTTAGAGCACCACCTTGACATGGTGGGGGTCGTTGGTTCGAGTCCAATCGCGCCTACCAAACAAAATCCGCTCTGCTGGGCGGTCTAGAAGGGCTCACCGAAAGGTGGGCCCTTTTTTGTTGCTTGCGATTTGCAGAGCCCCCACTCAAAACGCCAACTGGGCCCCCACCTCCAGATACTCGACCTTGTCGTGTCCTCACTTTGCCGGTGACCCGCTCGATGATGTTATAGGCGTTCTCGCCGAAGCGAACCGCGCCTACTAGTCCGTCCTTGCCGATCAGCATGTTGTTAATGCAGGCTTTGGATTTGGCTTGCTGTACCTGACCTGTGAATCATTGAGCGGCCTCATGGTCATATCGCTGACCTTTGTATTCAGGACGTTCAAATGAAGCGTGCAGTAATAATGTTCATGGCTATTTCAGGTTCTCTCCTGCTGGGAGGCTGTGGGCCTCACTGGGACGACGGAGAAAGGTACGGGCGAGATCGTGATCGAGATCATGATTACCGTCGTGGATACGACCGCGGGTATGACGATGATCGAGGGTATGACCGCCGATACGATCGTCGCGACAATGATCAGGGGTATGATCGCAATCACCGTCGTGATCGTGATCGTGATCGTGACGATAGAGACGACTGAATGCGCTGGCCATCGGCAAGCGGGAGGCGGGGGTGACAGTGTCTCCTCGGGCCGGTCAATGATCACCTGGTTTGCCGCTTAGCTTTAGCGGCACGGATTGCCGGTGATTCAGGCGTAAGATAGCGGTGCTACCTCATCAAAAGGAGCCGCATATGATCGCCAACCAAATGAACAAGCCAGTATCTGAGGACGGAGCTGTTTGGGATCAATACTTCTGCGCTGCGTTGATTGCGGAAAGCAATTTGACCGCACCGGTTGTAGGAGGCGCCACTCATGAAGACAGGCAGAACCTGTTGATTGAAAGGGCCAAAGCTCTCGCCGACAAGATGATGGAAAACAGAAAATAACCAGAGCCCAGCCATCGCGCTGGGCTCTTCACATCTGGATCTCGGCAGCGGTGCAGCGCTACTGAATCAGGCAATCAAGTCTACTTTGCCGCTAGCAAGGCGATAGACGCCTCCCACTATCTTCAACGTGCCCTTGCTGAGCGCATCAGTCAGCAGTGGTGAGGCATTTTTAAGGCGGCTAACCGAGTCTTTGACATTCTGCGCTGTAGCGTTGTCGATAAGGTTTCCGGGGTTGTTGAGCACTTTCTCGATGGAAGGTTTAAGTGCGTCAGTCAATTTCGGGATGTGACCAGGGAAAACAGTGTGATCTTTTACTGCCTTTATTCCTGCACTGATGGCGCCGCAGCTCTCATGCCCCAGTACGAGGATCAGTGGTGCACCGAGCACCGCAACAGCGTATTCAAGACTTGCCAAACCCTCATCGGTTACGAAATTGCCCGCGACGCGTATGGCGAAAAGATCGCCTCGAGCAGTGTCAAAAGCATACTCAGGGGCGATACGGGAGTCAGAGCAACTTAGTACCGACACGAACGGGTTCTGGCCTGAGACCAAGGCTTCCCGCTCTGACTTGAAGTCATGTGTCTTGGAGTTGCCGGAAACATACCGTTCATTTCCCTCCATAAGCCTTTGAAGTGCCATGTCAGGACTGATGGAGTTTTGTGGTTTTGGCGCAGCAGCGGTTTTCTCGGCAGCCAGAACGAACTTGTCGGGCAGTGCGCCGGCAAGTAGCAGAGCGCCTGCTCCTAGTCCGGCAAACTGAAGAAATCTACGACGACCACTCGCGTTTTGAACAGGGTTTGAATCACATGATTTACACATGATCGTGTGTACTCAGGTCGGTTGATGGGAATGACTTGCTGTTGGGGGGCAAGTGCTTCCAGGGACCTTTGGCACTTGTGGTTGGAGTCTAGACGGGATGTAACATTATGTTGCTCGTGGCTTGCTTTCAGGCAATGCAGGGGCGTGGGTTCGGTCGCTTTCAGTGCCGAGAACCTCAAATGCCTTCAAGCGTTTTCAAAAACTCCCGGATGTGTCCGGCCGCCTCTTCGGGTACAACCTGAAGCAGGCAGTGCGGTGCTTCGATTTCAATGATTCGTGTATCGCGGTTCATTGAAGAAACCAGCGCAGACGCTGTCCCGGGAACCACCGAATCATGCTTAGCGCGAAGGTAAATAGTCGGTACGCTGACTTGGGCCAGCTTGGCGGATACGTCAACGGCAAGAACCGATCGTAGTCGTGAACGCATTACCGAAGGTTTCACTCGAGTGATGGCCTGACGTAGCGCTGCGCGCAACGCGCTCGTGGAAAACCGGCCGAGTAATACTTTGCTGATCCATCCGACAGGCGCAAGGCTGAACGGCAGTGCGCCTAGCAAAAAACTCAAGTGACTTAATAGGGGTCTTGGATTGCGTGCGAATGTGCTGCATAGCACGAGTCCCACTTGCCGGGGGAGTTGTCTGGCGCTCAGGGAAATAGCAATCGGTCCCGAGAAGGATTCACCCAGCAGCACGAATGGTCGGTCGGTCGGTCGGCAGCGACTCTCGGACCAGCGACTCCAGCGCTGTGTAGCTCAGCGGAGTATTGGGGGGATAGGTGATGATTAGCGTATCGAATTCGCGCTCCATGATGGATGCAAAGGCTGCGAACAATTCACCTGTTCCGTCCATTCCAGGTAGTAGAACCAGTGTGGGAGTTGATCGATTCATGTCTCCGTCCTTGGTGGGCGGCCATTCTGCCGTCGATCAATCGCGTACTGGATAACCACAAGCCTGGGTCGTCGCCAGGCACTGTAACGAGGGGATTGCCCCCCTCGTTACAAATGTTGCGTGAAGAGCATGAATCACTACTGGGGTGGTTCATCTCAACAACGTCGGACCTGCGTGGTAAGTCCAACCCACTAAAACCAATCTTACTTGGCGTTCAACTTCTTCAGTTCTTCATAAGTCGCCGACTGTACAAACCAGAAGCCGGAGATGATGCACCACGTCAGGGTGCCGGTAATGAAAACGCCTGCCCCGGACCAGAAGCCCTGTACGAAGATCATGACCACTGCGGCGATCCAGATAACGGCCAGTGCGACGTACAGAACTACGTTGTTTACGCCAATTACGAACTCTTTCACGTCTATTCCCTTTTGAATGTTTATCCTCTGGCTCCTTACGCAAGGGCCAGTGGGCGGCATGATAGGGGGGTAGGTGGCTGTTCGCCAGTCATGTCACGGCCTGCAGGCAGATTTTCAGATTCTGGACTACTACTGACAAGCCCATTTCCTTATCTCTGTCAGGAGCGTCTCTATGCTGTTTCACTGGTTTCTTGCGGCGATCCATCTCCTGGCTGTTGCCTTGGGCCTCTGGGCGGTACTCACCCGAGGGACGGCGTTAAGCCGCCTGGCCGTCGGTACGGCGCAGGTTCGCAATGTGCTGGTTGCCGATAACGTATGGGGCATCTGTGCGGGTATTTTGCTGATCACAGGTTTGCTGCGGGCCTTCGGTGGGTACGAAAAAGGCACCGATTATTACCTTCATCAGCCATTGTTCCATCTGAAGATGGCGCTGTTCGTGATCATTCTGCTGCTTGAAGTGGCACCCATGATCACCTTGATCAAGTGGCGGATCGCCGTGGGCAGGGGCGCTTCGATTGACCAGGGCCGAGCCAGGCTGTTTGCACGCATCAGCCATATCGAAGCGCTGTTGTTGATGTTGATGGTGATTGCGGCCACCGGCATGGCGCGCGGTGTGACCTTCGGCTAATAACGGCGTGATTCGTCGGGGTTAAAGCGAATAATCTGACAGTCACGGCGTGGCCGAAGCCGGTAGCATCGGCTTCACGAATGGGGGGGAGGCGAGGGCTCAGCAAAAATGCCGAGCATGAATCTTTAGCCAGCCATTGCGCTGTAACGAACGGGCTGGCTACTGACTGCAGCAGGATTCAGGGAGTCTGCGGTTTGTCTGGAGCGGTGAGGCCAGCCTGAATGCGCTGATAGATTTCTTCGCGATGAACCGCAACGTCTTTCGGGGCATTGATGCCAATTCTGACTTGCTGGCCGCTAACGCCCAGAATGGTGATCGTAATGTCATCACCAATATTTATGCTTTCACCGACTTTGCGGGTGAGTATCAGCATGGTCTTCTCCTTGATTGCTTTGTGGGGCACCTGATTCGGACAGTGCAGAGGTCGGTGGTATGTATAGATTAGTGCGAAGTCTCACGGTTTGGGTGCCTCTTTCTGACGCACAGATGCTGCATTAATTCCCAAGGCGTAACTATACAGAGGCCGCAACCATCATTCTCGTTGTTTTAAGCCCATTTTGCGGCACTCGGGAAGTATTCATGGATGCTAAAATCGCCGCTTTAAGCATTCTGAGGGAAGCGTTGTGCGCAAAATGGTCTTGGTAATCGCGGTATTGGCGCTGGCGGGATGCGGTGAAGGCAAGAGTATTGACGCGCAAAAGCCGCAACCGGCTGCTGCGACTGCACCTTCGGTGGTGTCCGGGCCGCAATGGGATCTCGAAGTACGAGGCGAAACACCTCAGGCGGTCAGCGATTTGAGCGGCTGGCTGATTGAGCACAGTTTCGTTTCCAATATCGTCAAGGAAAACGGAAAGACCCGGATTCTGCTCGGGCCATTCAGTTCGAAAGCCGAGGCTGAGGCCAAACAGACAGAAGTGCGCGCGGCGCTCACCCGGGCGAAGAAACAGAACATCGAATTGTTGGTTCTCGACCATCCAGTGGCCCAGTAGCAGTCCTTTTTCAGGCTGCTTTTGATGGAACGCCTACCAGGCTCGCTCATGGCGATGGATGGTGCGCACTTTACCGCTCGATGCCGGTTGCCCAGCGCGCGGCAATGCGCACTTACACCATTGCGTGTCGAGCAGGCAAAGTGGGTATCAACTTCGAGTTTCACGGCGAAACCGGCCCTGCATCCCGCTGGGCAATTCATGCCGCTGCGGGTGAGCCGATCCAGATCGTCGCACCTGATCGCCAGTTTTCGGCGCAAGACGCGGGTGGTTTCGAATGGAAGCCGCCTCAGCAGCTCAAACATCTGCTACTGGTCGCCGATGCCACGGCCTTACCCGCGGCAAAGCGGACTTTCTCGATATGCGCCATTTATCTGATATCTGATCCCACCGTTGAGGATGAGATCAGTCGTCAAATTTGCGCCATTCTTCGATCCCGGCGAGATTCCGTCGCCGGTTCTCTTGTATGTCGATCCGCCAGGAAGGGTGCTGGTCCGCACCGACCGTCCAACGTGCCGTCGCTCGCGCCACCCTGCGTCCAAAGCGCTCCGCGCTAAGCCTATCGCCTGGGTGCGGAGCGTTCTCCACTAAGAGATCATTCAGGCTTTGAGTCATCAGGCCTAGCCATGATCCGTTGACGTTCACGTCGGTGAAACCGCCATCGGTATAGTTGCCACCAGGCAAATCCCCGGCGCTTACCCACATCATTCCCATTTGCGCCGCGAAGATCGACATCTGCTGCAGCGTTACGAGCTTGTCGCCGGAGCGCGCTCCAGAGTTTGTGAAGCCGGCTGCGATCTTGTCCTTCCACTCCTGGCTGCGCCAAGGCACGATGCCAGCCTCGAGGAACAGCTTGAACAATCCATGGGCCGATCCCATATAGGTGGGCGCACCAAAAACGATGGCGTCAGCCGCCGCTAGCCGGCTCATGACAGCGTCGTCACGCCATCTGCCATCACTACCGATCTGAGCGGGCACGATCTTGATGAGTTCGGCGCATGTTCCCGCAACCTCTTCTGCGCCTCGCTTGACATGCTCCGCAACAGTCTCGGTGTGACCTCCTCCGGATGAATACACAATTGCGACGAAAGTCATTGATATCTCCTGATTAGAATTGCGACGCGACAAATCCGCCCTTGTCTGGGGCGATCCAGCGAGGATGAGTGGGAACTGCGTTTGATGCAAGGGCGAGTCATTTCCTTTGAGATCAAGAAAACGGGTTGCTATTCGCGGTGGCAATTCAAACGAGTGATCAGTACCGATGCAATCAGGTACTCAAGTGGACTGCCCGCATTAAACCCGAGGCCTTTGTGTTTTCAGCGAGCGCTCAACCGCAGGCTTTCATGTCGACCGGGCCGACAAACTCGTTGCCGCGTCCCATGACGCACGCCACGCGTTGGTTGCGCTGTCGTTCCCAGGCCTCTACCGGATAGGTTTTGCTCCAGGCTTCGTACAGTTGTCGATCCTGTTTCGACAAGCTCAAACCGTACTGTTTGCTCATATAGAAATACGTTCGAGCGATCATGCCGCGGATGGACGGGCGGGGCATGACCTTCTTCGCTTTGAAGTCGACCTGGGTCAGACACGAGCCATATTGGCCCGACTGCACCGGCAACCAGCCGAAACTGAAGTTGCTGCGATCGCCATTCACCTCACCAATGCTCGGTACCAGGTTGTGCAGGTCGGCTTCAGCCTTCTGGTAAGCCGAATCGTAACGCGTGCAGTTCTTGCGCCCACCTTCTTGCCAGCACTGACGCTGATGGCCGATCTGCCAGGCCGGAACAATGTGCTCCCACTCGATGCGGGAAGCGCGCTTGGCATTTTTACGCGGTACATAACCGCAGGCTGCGAGGTTGACCTTGTTGCCGGTGTATTTGCACCCGCAATAGAACTCTGTGGATTGCGGTGCGTAGAGCTTCCAGGCAACTTTCTTGGCTTCGTTGAAGGTGCGTGGGGCGCCAGCCTGGGCACTGACGGTGATGAACAAAAACAGCAAAGCAAGCCAGCGGACACTCATTGACTCAATCTTCCTTTGGCACAACCCAAAAAATCTGCACACCGCCATCGTCGCGATAGGCGAGGGTGACGTTGTCGTTCTCGTCGATTTCTTCGAGCAATTGTTCCCACTCATCCACGGGTTCGTCCGGTAGACGGAAGATCAAGGCTGCTTTGGCTTTTTGGGCGGTGGGGGAATTGATGATTTTTTGAACGCGCATGCCCATGCGTTCATAGGAGTCAGGAGAGGCAGAGGTGTTGGCCACGGAATTATCCTTATTAAGCTGTACGTGCATACAGTATTTAACTGTAGGCATTTTCGCAACTGCTTAAAATTCAAGAAAATCCTCTGACAGCAATTTTTTCCGTTTGATGTAGGACGAAGGGAAGATTTTTATCGAAATGTCGGAAGGGGTGTGAGCCACTCGCCTGGGGTGGCGAGTGGTGAAACCAGTGCCCGACCGGAACCGGTCGGGCGAGGGCGAATCAGTATTCCCAGAACATCCGTTGCAGCTCTTTGCTGTCATTGGTCTTGGTCAGTGCGACCATGGCCAGGATGCGAGCCTTTTGCGGGTTCAGGTCATGCGCCACAACCCAGTCGTACTTGTCGTCTGGCTGTTCAGCATTCCGCAGTACGAAACCGCCAGCGTTGACGTGGGACGAACGAATGATTTGCACGCCGTCCTTGCGCAAGGCTTGCAGTGATGGGACTACCCGGGACGAGACAGAGCCATTGCCGGTACCGGCGTGAATGATGGCTTTGGCGCCAGACTGAGCCAACGCCTTGTAAGCGGTATCGCTGACGTTGCCGTAGGAATAGGCGATTTCGACGTCAGGCAGGCTCTTGATGGTTTTGATGTCGAATTCCGAGTCCATGGTGTGACGCTTGGCCGGCAGACGGAACCAGTAGGATTTGCCCTCGACCACCATGCCGAGTGGGCCCCAGGCACTTTTGAACGCCTCGGTCTTGATGTTGATCATTTTGCTGACGTCGCGACCCGACTGGATTTCATCGTTCATGGTCACCAGTACGCCTTTGCCGCGTGCGTCTTTGCTGCTGGCCACGGCCACTGCGTTGTACAGGTTCAGCATGCCATCGGCCGACATGGCGGTGCCTGGGCGCATGGAGCCGACAACGATGATTGGCTTGTCGGTTTTTTCCACCAGGTTCAGGAAGTAGGCGGTTTCTTCCAGGGTGTCGGTGCCGTGGGTGATAACGATGCCGTCGACGTCTTTGCTGTCGGCCAGTTCAGCCACGCGACGACCCAGTTGCAGCAGGTTGTCGTTGGTGATGCTTTCGGACGCGATCTGCATGACCTGTTCGCCACGAACGTTAGCCAGCTGGCTGAGTTCCGGAACCCCGGCGATCAATTGTTCGATGCCGACTTTTGCCGCTTGATAGGTCGCGCTATTGGCGGCGCTGGCGCCCGCGCCGGCAATGGTGCCGCCGGTGGCCAGGATCACCACGTTCGCCAGTTTCTGTTGGGTTTCGACTTCTTTTGCCTGAAGGGCAGTAGGCAGGAGCAGCAAGAGGGCCAAAGCGCCCGGAACGAAGGTCTTGAAAGCAGATGTCATTATTTTTCTCTCTAGTAGTGAGACGGTGCTGATGCAGGTTCATCTAGATGCGCCCCACGCGGATCTGAACGCTTGGGGTGAATGAGATGAGCAGGATCTATACCAGTCGCACTTCGAATGAGGAAAACTTTTAACTTGATGATTTGTATCAGTATTTATTTGAGTGGCCAGAATGTTTACACAACCTGTTGTCCGGGTTTCCGAACGCGTTGAGCGTTTGTGTTCGGCTCTCCGAAAAGTACTACGACCACTGTCGAGCAAATCGCCTTGCGAGATTGTGAATCAGTGCTAAAGAAACCCGCGCTTCGGTCGATGCTCCTTTAGAAGGATCTTTCTACTCAGGAGTTCACATGTCGTTATCCATTGGTTTCCCAAACGCCGCAGGCGTCACCATCGGCGGCAAGTCTGCCGCTACGATCCAAGCGTTGAACGACGCCACCGCAGAGGCTGCCGATAAGGCGCTGGGCACGAAAGAAGGCGACGGCAATCAAGTCAAGACTGGCCCTTTGGGATTGGATAAAAGTACGGGCGCGCAGACCGAAACCCCAGATGAGAGCAACCAGAGTGTGGCGGTGAAAGTCCTGCTCAAACGCATGCAAGAGCTACAACAGCAACTGCGCGAGCAACAGCAACAATTAGCCGCAGCTCAGGCGGCGTCTTATCCGACACCGGAAGCCAAGACCACTGTGGTCATGGCATTTCAAGGACAGATTGCCGAAACCAATGGTGCGTTGCTGGAAGTGTCCGCAGCCCTCGTCAAGGAACTGGCCAAGGGTTCCAGCACCGGAGCGGTGGTCAACACCAGGGCATGACTTGAATGCCCGGCTTTTGTCAGCCAGCTCAAATAAATGGTCTTTTCTGCTCGTTGACAAATGTCGGCAGGGTTCGCATAGTTCGGTCTCCGCAAACGTTTGCGCGGTGCTCCCGGTGGTTATCCATCCGTTAGCGCAATGAAACCTACGCCGCGCAAACGTTGCTCACAATAATCATAAGATCGGAGTGAACCCATGAAGCTGCCATTCGCTGGACGTCTTCTCGCTGTCGCTATGCTGGCTGCCGCATCCGTCGCGTTACCTGTCTCTTCGGCCTTCGCCGAGACGCCTGAAAAACCCAAAGTCGCGCTGGTCATGAAATCCCTGGCCAATGAATTCTTCCTGACCATGGAAGACGGCGCCAAGGCCTATCAGAAAGACCACTCCGGCGATTTCGAGCTAATCTCCAACGGCATCAAAGACGAAACCGACACGGCTGGCCAGACACGCATCGTCGAGCAAATGATTCTGGCCAAGGTCAATGCGCTGGTCATCGCGCCGGCCGACTCCAAGGCCATGGTTCCTGTGATCAAGAAAGCCATCGATGCCGGTATCACCGTGATCAACATCGACAACCAGCTGGACCCGGCTGTGGTCAAAAGCAAAAACCTCACCGTACCGTTCGTAGGCCCGGATAACCGCAAAGGCGCGCGTCTGGTGGGCGAGTACCTGGCCAAGCAACTGAAGGCCGGAGACGAAGTCGGCATCATCGAAGGCGTTTCAACCACCACCAACGCACAGCAAAGAACCGCAGGCTTCAAGGATGCGATGGAAGCGGCGCAGATCAAGGTCGTCTCTTTGCAATCCGGTGACTGGGAAATCGACAAAGGCAACAAGGTGGCTGCCTCGATCCTCAGCGAATACCCGCAAGTCAAAGCCCTGCTGGCCGGCAACGACAGCATGGCCGTCGGCGCAGTATCCGCCGTGCGCGCAGCGGGCAAGGCCGGCAAGGTGCAAGTGGTCGGATACGACAACATCAACGCCATCAAGCCAATGCTCAAGGATGGCCGCGTTCTGGCTACCGCTGACCAGTTTGCGGCCAAGCAAGCCGTGTTCGGCATCGAGACTGCGCTAAAGATCATCAAGGGTGAAAAAGTCGACAGCGGCACCAATGGCGTGATCGAAACTCCGGTAGAGCTGGTTACCAAGTAGTCCTTCTGGCGACACAACGGTGCTCGCCCGTCAGGGCGAGCGCATGGAGAGTTTTTATGTCAGTTTCCGCCCCGAACGCTGTCCTCTCGGTCAGCGGTATCGGCAAGACCTACGCCCAACCGGTCCTGACCGGCATCGACCTGACGCTGATGCGCGGTGAAGTGCTGGCGCTGACCGGCGAAAACGGCGCGGGAAAAAGCACGCTGTCGAAGATCATCGGCGGGCTGGTCACACCGACCACCGGTCACATGCAATTCCAAGGGCAGGATTACCGCCCCGCAAGCCGCACTCAGGCCGAAGACCTCGGCATCCGCATGGTGATGCAGGAACTCAATCTGTTGCCGACCCTGTCGGTGGCGGAAAACCTGTTTCTCGACAACCTGCCCAGCAAGGGCGGCTGGATCAGTCGCAGGCAATTGCGCAAGGCGGCGATCGAAGCCATGGCCCAGGTCGGCCTCGACGCGATAGACCCGGACACGCTGGTGGGCGAATTGGGCATCGGTCACCAGCAAATGGTGGAGATCGCCCGCAACCTGATCGGCGATTGCCACGTGCTGATCCTCGACGAACCGACGGCAATGTTGACGAACCGTGAAGTCGAGATGCTGTTCGAGCAGATCACTCGTCTGCAAGCTCGCGGCGTGTCGATCATCTATATCTCGCACCGTCTCGAAGAGCTGGCGCGGGTCGCCCAGCGTATTGCGGTACTGCGCGATGGCAACCTGGTTTGCGTCGAGCCGATGGCCAATTACAACAGCGAGCAACTGGTGACGCTGATGGTCGGTCGCGAACTCGGCGAACACATCGACATGGGCCCGCGCAAGATCGGCGCTCCAGCCTTGACGGTCAAAGGGCTGACCCGCTCCGACAAGGTTCGCGATGTGTCCTTCGAAGTGCGCGCCGGCGAGATCTACGGGATTTCCGGCTTGATCGGGGCAGGGCGCACTGAGTTGCTGCGCTTGATCTTCGGTGCTGATGCAGCGGACAGCGGCACGGTTGCACTCGGTTCGCCAGCACAGGTTGTCAGTATCCGGTCACCGGCTGACGCGGTCGGTCATGGCATCGCCCTGATCACCGAAGACCGCAAGGGCGAAGGCCTGCTGCTGACCCAATCGATCAGCGCGAATATTGCCTTGGGCAATATGCCGGTGATTTCCAGCAGTGGCTTCGTCAACAAGGGTGACGAGATGGCGCTGGCCCAGCGTCAGATCGACGCCATGCGCATCCGCAGTTCCAGCCCGACGCAACTGGTGTCGGAACTGTCCGGTGGTAACCAGCAGAAAGTCGTGATCGGCCGGTGGCTTGAGCGTGATTGCTCGGTGATGCTGTTCGACGAGCCAACGCGTGGCATCGACGTCGGCGCCAAGTTTGACATTTATGCCTTGCTCGGTGAGTTGACCCGTCAAGGCAAAGCGCTCGTGGTTGTGTCCAGCGACCTGCGTGAGTTGATGTTGATCTGCGACCGCATCGGTGTGCTCTCGGCGGGACGTCTGATCGATACCTTCGAGCGTGACAGCTGGACCCAGGATGATTTGCTTGCCGCCGCGTTCGCCGGCTACCAAAAACGTGATGCGTTGCTCAACGAAGCAGCGCCTAGGGATCTCGCATGAATACTGCAGTGACTGCCGGCAAACGTAGTGGCAACTTTTACGGCCTCGGAACCTACCTGGGACTGGCCGGTGCCTTGCTGGCAATGGTTGCGCTGTTCTCGGTTCTGAGCAGCCATTTCCTGTCCTATGACACCTTCAGCACCCTGGCCAACCAGATTCCGGACTTGATGGTGCTGGCGGTCGGCATGACGTTCGTGTTGATCATCGGCGGTATCGACCTGTCGGTGGGCTCGGTGCTTGCGCTCGCGGCGTCAACGGTCAGCGTGGCGATTCTCGGCTGGGGCTGGAGCGTGCTGCCTGCGGCGCTGCTCGGAATGGCGGCGGCAGCACTGGCCGGGACCATCACCGGTTCGATCACTGTGGCGTGGCGGATCCCGTCGTTCATCGTGTCCCTCGGTGTGCTGGAAATGGCCCGCGGTTTGGCCTATCAAATGACCGGATCGCGCACGGCCTACATCGGCGACGCCTTCGCCTGGTTGTCCAACCCGATCGCCTTCGGCATCTCGCCGTCGTTCATCATTGCCTTGCTCATCATCTTTATTGCCCAGGCAGTACTGACGCGTACCGTGTTCGGTCGCTATCTGATCGGCATCGGCACCAACGAAGAGGCGGTGCGTCTGGCAGGGATCAATCCGAAGCCCTACAAGATTCTGGTATTCAGTCTGATGGGGCTGCTGGCCGGTATTGCTGCGCTGTTCCAGATTTCTCGCCTGGAAGCGGCGGATCCGAATGCCGGCTCCGGGCTGGAGCTACAAGTGATCGCTGCGGTCGTGATCGGCGGCACCAGCCTGATGGGCGGTCGCGGTTCGGTCATCAGTACGTTCTTCGGAGTTTTGATCATTTCCGTATTGGCGGCCGGTCTCGCGCAGATTGGCGCAACTGAACCCACCAAACGCATCATCACCGGCGCAGTAATCGTGGTGGCGGTGGTGCTTGATACTTATCGCAGTCAGCGCGCAAGCCGGCGGACCTGAGTCATGGCAACAATCAAGGATGTGGCAGCGCTCGCGGGGATTTCCTACACCACGGTTTCCCACGTAGTGAACAAGACCCGACCGGTGAGCGAAGAGGTGCGGGTCAAGGTTGAGGCCGCCATCAAAACCCTCGACTACGTACCCAGCGCCGTGGCCCGGTCCCTCAAGGCCAAAACCACGGCGACCATCGGGTTGCTGGTGCCCAACAGCCTCAACCCGTACTTCGCCGAACTGGCGCGCGGCATCGAGGATTACTGCGAGCGTAATGGCTACTGCGTGATTCTTTGCAACTCCGATGACAACCCGGACAAGCAGCGCAGTTACCTGCGCGTGCTGCTGGAAAAGCGCATCGACGGGCTGATCGTCGCTTCGGCTGGCGGTGATGCGGGGCTGGCGGAGGGCCTTGCAGGCGTGCGTACGCCGATGGTGATCGTCGACCGTGGACTGGAAGGTGTGAATGCCGACCTGGTGCGGATCGATCACGAATACGGCGCCTATCTGGCGACCCGACACCTTCTGGAGTTGGGGCACCGGGACATCGCAACCATTGGTGGCCCGGCGAGTACCAGTGTGGCGCAGATGCGTCTGGCCGGTTATTGCCGTGCCCTGAAAGAGGCGGGTGTCGAAGTATCCGGCGAGCGCATGCTGGAAAGTGACTTCACCAGCACCGGCGGTTACAACGCCGCCGCGATCCTGTTGGAAAAGAACCCGCCGAGCGCGATCTTCGCCGGTAACGACATGATTGGCATCGGTGTGCTGCGAGCGGCGGCCGAGCGCAATATTCGCGTGCCGACGGACTTGTCGGTGATCGGCTTCGACGATATTCAGATGAGCCGCTATGTGTACCCGGCGCTGACCACTGTGGGGCAGTCGATCCTGCAACTCGGCGAGATGGCGGCCGAAGTGCTTTTAAGAAGAATCGCCACGCCGGATTTGGCCACTGATCAACGGATCGTGACGCCCAGTATCGTCCTGCGGGAGTCGACTGCGCCGCTGGCCGGCGTGTTCGCCCAGTTCCGTTGAAATAAAAAGCCGCTAAATCAAAAGCACCGCTGAAACAGAATTGATGAGTAGTGACGTATGCCAGCAAAAGTAGTGGTTATAGGCAGCCTGAACATGGACCTGGTCACCCGGGCGCCACGGCTGCCTCGTGGCGGTGAAACGCTGATCGGCGAGTCGTTTGCCACGGTCTCCGGTGGCAAGGGCGCAAATCAGGCGGTCGCCGCGGCGAGGCTGGGGGCGCAGGTGTCGATGGTCGGTTGCGTGGGCAGCGATGCTTACGGCGAAGAGTTGCGCGGGGCGCTGTTGGCCGAGCAGATCGATTGCCAGGCGGTCAGCACCGTCGACGATTCCAGCGGCGTAGCGTTGATCGTGGTCGATGACAACAGCCAGAACGCAATCGTGATCGTTGCCGGTGCCAACGGTGCGTTGACTGCAGAGGTGATTGATCGTTACGACGCCGTATTGCGGGCGGCGGACGTGATCATCTGTCAGCTGGAAGTCCCGGATGCCACTGTCGGTCATGCGCTCAAGCGCGGCCGTGAGTTGGGCAAGACCGTGATCCTCAACCCGGCACCGGCCAGCCGTCCACTGCCGGCGGACTGGTATGCGTCCATCGATTATCTGATTCCCAACGAAAGCGAGGCCTCGGCGCTGAGTGGTTTGCCAGTGGATTCTCTGGCATCTGCCGAAATCGCTGCATCCCGGTTGATCTCCTTGGGCGCCGGCAAGGTCATCATCACCCTCGGTGCTCAAGGTTCGCTGTTTGCCAACGGCAAAGGCTTCGAACACTTCCCTGCGCCGAAGGTGAAGGCTGTCGATACCACGGCGGCTGGCGACACCTTCGTCGGTGGTTTCGCCGCCGCGCTGGCGGCCGGCAAAAGCGAAGCCGACGCGATCCGTTTCGGCCAGGTTGCCGCGGCGCTGTCGGTGACCCGTGCTGGCGCGCAACCCTCGATTCCCACCTTGTCCGACGTACAGGCCTTTAAAGCACCATGAAAAAGACACCTTTGCTCAACGTCGCGTTGTCGCGGTTGATCGCTTCCCTGGGTCATGGCGACATCGTGGTGATCGGCGATGCAGGTTTGCCAGTGCCACCTGGCGTTGAACTGATCGACCTGGCCTTGACCCACGGTATCCCGGATTTCATCAGCACGTTGAAGGTTGTGCTCAGTGAAATGCAGGTCGAGAGCCATGTGTTGGCCCAGGAGATCCTGGACAAAAAGCCTTCGGCATTGGCGGCGCTCGATGAGCTGAATGCCTACGGTGCGCTGGGGCGGCGTGAGCTGCTCAGTCATGACCAATTCAAAGTCCTCAGCCGACAGGCACGGGCGATTGTTCGTACAGGCGAATGTCAGCCGTACTGCAACATCGTGCTGGTGGCTGGGGTTACGTTCTAACTCGCTGTTGTCTTTCTGCTGTCCCACGCACAAGGAGTGCGCTATGCCTCGCTATGCTCAGAAACTGCACCACCTGCTCCGGAGTCTGCTGCTTTTGTCCCTGATTACCGCAACAAGCGCCCAGGCGGCGGAAAAGATCGACTTGATCATCGACACCGATCCGGGTGCCGATGACGTGGTTGCCTTGCTGTTTGCTCTGGCATCGCCGCAAGAGCTGAACATTCGTGCGCTGACCACCGTCGCCGGCAATGTGCGTCTGGACAAGACGTCGCGTAATGCGCGGCTGGCCCGCGAGTGGGCAGGGCGCGAGGAGGTGCCGGTCTACGCGGGCGCTCCGAAGCCGCTGATGCGCACGCCGATCTATGCCGAGAACATCCATGGCAAGGAAGGACTGTCGGGTGTCACCGTACATGAGCCGAAAAAAGGCCTGGCCCAGGGCAATGCGGTCAACTACCTGATCGACACCTTGAAAGCTGCCAGGCCCCACAGCATCACCATCGCCATGCTCGGTCCACAGACCAACCTGGCCCTGGCGCTGATCCAGGAACCCGAGATCGTTCAGGGCATCAAGGAGGTGGTGATCATGGGCGGGGCGCACTTCAACGGTGGCAACATTACGCCGGTGGCTGAGTTCAACCTGTTCGCCGACCCACAGGCTGCGGAAGTGGTGCTGAAAAGTGGGGTGAAGCTGACCTACCTGCCGCTGGACGTGACCCACAAGATCCTTACCAGTGAGGCGCGTCTGAAGCAGATCGCAGCGATCAACAACAATGCCAGCAAGCTGGTGGGCGATATTCTCAATGAATACGTCAAAGGCGACATGGAGCACTACGGCATTCCGGGTGGCCCGGTGCATGACGCGACGGTCATCGCCTACCTGCTCAAGCCTGAGTTGTTCACCGGTCGTTCGGTCAATGTGGTGGTTGATAGCCGCGAAGGCCCGACGTTCGGCCAAACCATCGTCGACTGGTATGACGGCCTGAAAGCGCCGAAGAACGCTTTCTGGGTAGAAAGCGGTGACGCCCAAGGCTTCTTTGATCTGCTGACCGAGCGTCTGGCTCGTCTGAAGTAAGCCATAGACCCGCAGGTGCCAGCCTGCGGGTTTACGTTCACTCGCTATCTATCAGGCCAATATAGTCGGTAGGGTACTTCTCGAATATCTGGGCGATGAATATCTGGGCGGCTTGCGTGCCCAGTTCCTTGACCAATAAATCGATACCAATGATTGCCAACTCTTCCGGGCTGCCCGGGCTGTAAGAGCTGTGGCCCTGTGGCCACTTGGCTTTGATGTCGGCGTCGATACTTACGGTGGTCATGATGGCGCTCGTGAAGTCGGGAAAGTCTGAGTGTCGAGTTAACCATTTTGCGCGGCTTTTGGCACTCCGACTTAGGCATGAGGGGAGGGCTATGCGACACTTGGTCTTTGATGATTTTTCAAGGACTGTGCTGTGCAGATTGATTTGAACACTCCTGACGGCTTGACCCTTGAGGCGGTGCGTCAGTTGCTGGCCTCTGCCAGTGACGATGAGCACACTCAATTGCGAGTCACCAAGGGCGGCATCGCCTACATTTCGTCAGGCGTTGTGGGTGGTACTGATATCAGCGGGCTGTTGTTTCGTCTGGAGACGTGGGCCAAGGGATCCGGTTATGTAGGATTGGTCGCGGCCAGTGACGAGGTCTGGGTCATGCAGATTTTCAATGCGCTGAAAGAGAACTGGCCGAATCCGCCGTTCGACTACATTGACGTCTATTGAGCGCTGTTCATATTCAGTCACGATTGAGTGGTAAACGGCAGGGCAATGCTCAGGCAAACTCGCCGCGTGTCCGAATAGAGGGCGGGGTACTAGTGCTCCCTGTGAAACCAAACGCCAGAATGGCGGTCGCACGATCTCAGCTTAACTATTGAAAAAAAGGAGGCTTCATGCCTTGGAAGCTCGCGTCATTGGGTACTTTGTTGGCCGTTGCCATGCTGGCCGGTTGCAGCACTACCTCCACCGAGTCGACAGCAGATCCTGTCACGACGACTGACACGGGTCACAGCCGTTGTGAGGCAAAGGCTGCCGAATTCACCATTGGCAAAAAGGCTTCGCCTGAACTGCTGGAGCAGGCGCGTACTCGCGCAGGCGCGCAGAATGCACGGTTCCTCTTGCCCACCGACATGGTGACCCTGGAGTACCGCTCCGACCGTCTGAACCTGAACACCGATGCCAACCGGGTTGTGACCCGCGTCAACTGCGGCTGATCGCTCAGACGTTTGTGTCGCCCATAAAAAACCCCGTCACATGGACGGGGTTTTTTTAGTGCGGCTGAAAATTACTCAGCGCGGACTTGTGCAGCTTGCATACCCTTTTGGCCTTTCTCAGCCACGAAGGAAACGGTCTGGCCTTCTTTCAGGCTTTTGAAACCGTCGCTTTCGATAGCTTTGAAGTGTACGAACAGGTCGTCACCGCCACCTTGAGGAGTGATGAAGCCGAAGCCTTTTTCATCGTTGAACCATTTAACGGTGCCGGTTTGGCGATTAGACATGGTGTATCTCCAAGAAACATATATTTTCAGTAGTGCTGTGCTGCTCAGGCCAACTGGGCACACCGGGGTATCATAGTCGAAATGTTCGCTTTGGGAGCCCCCCGGACGTGCTGTTTGCCCTGCAGTCGCGTTCTGTTTACTGCTTGATGTAGCTGAAAGCCCCGTTTTACAAGGCTTTCAGCCGAAAGTAAAGACGATAAAAAAACCTGTAAAACCTGCATAAATTGTACGAAAAAGCTCAAATCCATCACTTTTTATCAGCGTTGATTCGAGTCAAAAGGACTTTTTTCTCACTTTTTCGCCGGTACATTGGCCTTGCATTTGGCTATCTGCGCCAGTGCTTTTTGCTGCAATTCCGGGGCAGCCTTGTTGTCCATCAGCGCTTGGATATCAGCCGCCGGGTAAGACTTTATCGAATCAGCACCGCAAGCGCAGTGAGCCTTCGCTGCTGCAGCACCGATCTGCGGAGTGGCTGCCTGAGTGCACTGAGCCATGTATTTCTCGCGTTCGCCCTTCGGCCAATCGGCATGGGCGGCCAGTGGCAGCAGCAAAACGATGGGGGCGACGACTGCGAATAAACGTTTCAGATGCATGCTGGGATGCTCCTTGTGGGTCAATGTCTTGTTATCTGAGGGGTAAAGCAGGGTTCTAGTTCAGCACTCTGGCATAAAATTGCCCGATTTGCCCCAAGACCACGCCTCGGTGCATCGACGACCGTTCATCTGTGCTAGCATGCCTGGCTCGGGCGTTTGCAGGCTCCGGATGACCTTCAGTCCCGGTAGCGGCAAATGTGCGAATAACCCTGATTTGAATCCCAGTCACTCTGGTTCGGTTTTCCGGTTGGCCGCAAGGCTCCTGCCGCTGTAAGGCAGGCGTTCGTCATTGAATGGCCTGGATCGGATCTTGTACTGGCTCATCCCAACCCACGTGACCTTTGGTAGGGGTCACCACTAGGAGAGGAGGCGCCATGCCAACTATTACTCTTCCCGACGGCAGTCAACGTTCATTCGATCACCCGGTATCCGTAGCCGAGGTCGCCGCATCCATTGGTGCAGGTCTGGCCAAAGCCACCGTGGCCGGCAAGGTCGATGGCAAGCTGGTCGACGCCAGCGATATCATCGGCAGCGACGCTACGCTGCAAATCATTACGCCAAAGGATGAAGAGGGGCTGGAGATCATTCGCCACTCTTGCGCCCACCTGGTTGGCCATGCGGTCAAGCAGCTGTACCCGACGGCCAAGATGGTCATCGGTCCGGTCATCGACGAGGGCTTCTATTACGACATCGCCTTCGAACGTCCTTTCACTCCGGACGACCTGGCCGCCATCGAGCAGCGCATGCAGCAGCTGATCGAAAAAGATTACGACGTGATCAAGAAAGTCACTCCGCGCGCCGAAGTGATCGAAGTGTTCAAGGCCCGCGGCGAAGACTACAAGCTGCGCCTGGTCGAGGACATGCCGAACGAACAGGCCATGGGCCTGTATTATCACGAAGAATACGTCGACATGTGCCGCGGTCCGCACGTGCCGAACACGCGCTTCCTGAAATCCTTCAAGCTGACCAAGTTGTCCGGCGCCTACTGGCGTGGCGATGCCAAGAACGAGCAATTGCAGCGCGTTTATGGCACGGCATGGGCAGACAAGAAGCAGCTGGCGGCTTACATCCAGCGCATCGAAGAAGCCGAGAAGCGCGATCACCGCAAGATCGGCAAGCGTCTGGGCCTGTTCCACACCCAGGAAGAGTCGCCGGGCATGGTGTTCTGGCACCCGAACGGCTGGACTCTGTACCAGGTGCTCGAGCAATACATGCGCAAGGTTCAGCGCGACAACGGTTACCTGGAGATCAAAACTCCGCAGGTCGTTGACCGCAGCCTGTGGGAGAAGTCCGGGCATTGGGCCAACTACGCCGACAACATGTTCACCACGCAGTCGGAAAACCGCGACTACGCCATCAAGCCGATGAACTGCCCTTGCCACGTGCAAGTGTTCAACCAGGGCTTGAAAAGCTACCGTGAGTTGCCAATGCGCTTGGCCGAATTCGGTGCTTGCCATCGTAATGAGCCATCGGGTGCGCTGCACGGCATCATGCGTGTGCGTGCGTTCACTCAGGATGACGCCCACATCTTCTGCACTGAAGAGCAGATGCAGGCCGAATCCGCTGCGTTCATCAAGCTGACCATGGACGTTTATGCCGACTTTGGCTTCAAAGACGTCGAGATGAAGCTGTCCACTCGTCCGGAAAAGCGCGTCGGTTCCGACGAGTTGTGGGATCGCGCCGAAGCAGCCCTGGCTGCAGCCCTTGATAGCGCTGGCCTGCCGTACGATCTGCAGCCGGGCGAGGGTGCGTTCTATGGTCCGAAGATCGAGTTCTCGCTGAAAGATTGCCTTGGCCGCGTCTGGCAGTGTGGTACCCTTCAGCTCGATTTTAACCTGCCTGTCCGTCTGGGAGCCGAATACGTCTCTGAAGACAACAGTCGCAAGCACCCGGTTATGTTGCACCGGGCGATCCTTGGCTCCTTCGAACGTTTCGTCGGAATCCTGATCGAGCACTACGAGGGTGCATTCCCCGCGTGGCTGGCTCCGACCCAGGCAGTGATCATGAATATCACTGATAAACAGGCTGATTTCGCCGCTGAGGTTGAAAAAACTCTCAACGAAAGCGGATTTCGTGCCAAGTCTGACTTGAGAAATGAAAAGATCGGCTTTAAAATCCGCGAGCATACTTTGCTCAAGGTTCCTTATCTCTTGGTTATCGGAGATCGGGAAGTCGAGATGCAGACTGTCGCTGTGCGTACTCGTGAAGGTGCTGACCTGGGCTCGATGCCCGTCGCCCAGTTCGCCGAGTTCCTCGCTCAAGCGGTTTCCCGGCGTGGTCGCCCAGATTCGGAGTAATTACTATTAAGCGTGAAATGAGACAAGATAAACGAGCTGCACCGAAGGCCCCGATCAACGAGAATATCTCGGCACGCGAGGTTCGGTTAATTGGGGCTGAAGGTGAACAGCTTGGGATTGTGTCAATTGAAGACGCGCTTCTTAAGGCTGAAGAGGCCAAACTGGATCTGGTGGAAATTTCCGCCGATGCAGTACCCCCTGTTTGCAAACTGATGGACTACGGCAAATCGATCTTCGAAAAGAAGAAGCAGATTGCCGCGGCCAAGAAAAACCAGAAGCAGATTCAGGTTAAAGAAATCAAGTTTCGTCCAGGGACGGAGGAAGGGGATTACCAGGTAAAACTGCGCAACCTGGTACGTTTCCTGAGTGATGGGGACAGGGCCAAGGTATCCTTGCGATTCCGCGGCCGTGAGATGGCCCACCAGGAGCTGGGGATGGAACTCCTCAAGCGAGTTGAAGGTGACTTGCTCGAGTACGGTTCGGTCGAACAGCATCCTAAGATGGAAGGACGCCAACTGATCATGGTCATCGCCCCGAAAAAGAAGAAGTAATCAATAGGGCACGGCAGGCCTTCTGATTATGTTTATCAACTGAATGCGGAGTATCCGAACATGCCAAAAATGAAAACTAAAAGTGGTGCTGCTAAGCGGTTTCTGAAAACTGCTAACGGTATCAAGCACAAGCACGCTTTCAAGAGCCACATCCTGACTAAAATGTCGACCAAGCGTAAGCGTCAACTGCGCGGTAGCAGCTTGCTGGCACCGTGTGACGTGGCAAAAGTCGAGCGCATGCTGCGCCTTCGTTAATTTAGTCAAGAATAGAGGAAGTAACTCATGGCTCGTGTAAAGCGTGGCGTCATTGCCCGTAAACGTCACAAAAAAATTCTGAAACTTGCTAAAGGCTACTACGGCGCTCGCTCGCGCGTATTCCGTGTTGCCAAGCAAGCGGTAATCAAGGCAGGCCAATACGCCTACCGTGACCGTCGTCAGAAAAAACGTCAGTTCCGCGCTCTGTGGATCGCTCGTATCAACGCTGGTGCACGTATCAACGGTCTGTCCTACAGCCGTTTCATCGCCGGCCTGAAAAAAGCGTCCATCGAGATCGACCGTAAGGTTCTGGCTGATCTGGCAGTGAACGAAAAAGCGGCGTTTGCTGCGATTGTCGAGAAAGCTAAAGCCACCTTGGCTTAAGTACCCCCGACAGTCACCCGGCCTCACCTCTGTGGGGGCAGGTGTTAAACGTCATAAATAGGGGAAGAGCCTTCAAGCTCTTCCCCTATTTTGTATCTGGAGTCTGTACATGGAAAACCTGGATGCGCTCGTCTCTCAAGCTCTAGAGGCTGTGCAAAGCGCTGAAGATATCAATGCCCTGGAGCAAATCCGGGTTCACTACCTTGGCAAAAAGGGTGAATTGACTCAGGTGATGAAGACCCTGGGAAATTTGCCGGCAGAAGAGCGTCCGCAAGTCGGCGCCCTGATCAACGTTGCCAAGGAGCGTGTCACAGAGGTTCTCAATGCGCGCAAGGCGCTGTTTGAAGAGGCCGACCTGGCCGCCAAACTGTCCGCCGAGTCCATTGACGTGACCCTGCCTGGCCGTGGCCAGGCCTCGGGTGGTCTGCATCCGGTTACTCGCACTCTGGAACGTATCGAACAGTTCTTCACTCACATCGGCTACGGCATTGCCGAAGGCCCTGAGGTCGAAGACGACTATCACAACTTCGAAGCACTCAACATCCCAGGCCATCACCCGGCCCGGTCGATGCACGACACCTTCTATTTCAACGCCAACATGTTGCTGCGCACCCATACCTCGCCGGTACAGGTCCGCACCATGGAATCGAAACAGCCGCCGATCCGCATCGTCTGCCCAGGCCGTGTGTACCGTAGCGACTCCGATATCACCCACTCTCCGATGTTCCATCAGGTCGAAGGCCTGTTGATCGACCGTGATATCAACTTCGCCGACCTGAAAGGCACCATCGAAGAGTTCCTGCGCGTGTTCTTCGAAAAAGAACTGGCCGTGCGTTTCCGTCCTTCGTATTTCCCGTTCACCGAGCCATCTGCCGAAGTCGACATGGAATGCGTGATGTGCAGCGGTAAAGGCTGCCGTGTCTGCAAGCAGACTGGCTGGCTGGAAGTCATGGGCTGCGGCATGGTTCACCCGAATGTGCTGCGCATGTCCGGGATCGACCCGGAAGAGTTTTCGGGCTTTGCCTTCGGCATGGGTGTTGAGCGTCTGGCCATGCTGCGTTACGGCGTGAACGACTTGCGTCTGTTCTTCGACAACGACTTGCGGTTCCTCGCGCAATTTCGCTAGTCGTAACGAATTCTTAGGAGAGCAGGATGAAATTCAGTGAACAATGGCTGCGTGGCTGGGTAAGCCCGCAGGTAAGTCGTGACGAGCTGGTTGCTCGTCTGTCGATGGCCGGTCTTGAGGTCGATAGCGTTACGCCGGCCGCCGGCAAATTCACCGGTGTGGTGGTGGGCGAGGTGCTGAGCACCGAGCAACACCCGGACGCCGACAAGCTGCGCGTTTGCCAGGTCAGCAATGGCTCGGAGACTTTCCAGGTCGTTTGCGGAGCGCCGAACGCGCGCCCGGGCCTGAAGATCCCGTTCGCCATGATCGGTGCTGAACTGCCAGGCGACTTCAAAATCAAGAAAGCCAAACTGCGGGGCGTTGAGTCCAACGGCATGCTGTGCTCGCAAGCCGAGTTGCAAGTCGGCGAACGCAACGATGGCCTGATGGAATTGCCGGCCGATGCGCCGGTCGGTCAGGACATTCGTGAATACCTGAGCCTGGACGACGCCAGCATCGAGGTCGACCTGACCCCGAACCGTGGCGACTGCCTGTCCCTGGCCGGTCTGGCTCGTGAAGTCGGCGCGCTCTACGCCGCCGAAGTCACCCGCCCGGTGGTTGCTGTCGTGCCAGCCGTGCACGACGAAGTGCGTTCGATCGAAGTGCTGGCGCCAGCCGCTTGCCCGCGTTACCTGGGTCGTGTGATCCGTAACGTTGACTTGTCCAAGCCAACGCCGCTGTGGATGGTCGAACGTCTGCGTCGTGGTGACGTGCGCAGCATTGACGCTGCCGTCGACATCACCAACTATGTGATGCTGGAGCTGGGCCAACCACTGCATGCATTTGATCTCGCCGAAATCAATGGCGGCATCCGCGTGCGCATGGCTGAAGAAGGCGAGAAGCTGGTACTGCTCGACGGTCAGGAAGTCAGCCTGCGTAGCGATACGCTGGTGATTGCCGACCATACCCGCGCCTTGGCCATCGCCGGCGTCATGGGGGGCGAGCACAGCGGCGTCAATACCGCGACCACTCGCGATGTGTTCCTGGAAAGCGCGTTTTTCGATCAGATTGCTGTCGCTGGCAAGGCCCGTTCCTACGGGTTGCACACCGATGCCTCGCACCGCTACGAGCGTGGCGTGGACTGGCAACTGGCCCGTGAAGCCATGGAGCGCGCCACCGGCCTGCTGCTGGACATCACTGGCGGCGAAGCTGGCCCGATCATCGAAACCGTCAGCGAGCAGCACCTGCCGTCGATTGCACCCATTACGCTGCGTGCGCAACGCATCACTCAGATGCTGGGTATGGAAATGGATTCGGCCGAAGTCGAGCGACTGCTCAGTGGCTTGGGTCTGAAGATTTCTGCCGATGGGGCAGGGCAGTGGCGCGTTGAAGTGCCAAGCCATCGCTTCGACATCAGCCTGGAAGTCGATCTGATCGAAGAGCTGGCTCGTCTGTATGGTTACAACCGTCTGCCGGTTCGTTACCCGCAAGCTCGTCTGGCGCCGCAGGCCAAGGCTGAAGCGCGGAGCGATCTGCCTGAGCTGCGCCGTCTGCTGGTGGCTCGTGGCTATCAGGAAGCGATCACCTACAGCTTCATCGATCCGAAACAGTTTGAGCTGTTTAATCCAGGTGTCGAACCTCTGTTGTTGGCCAACCCGATTTCGAACGACATGGCCGCCATGCGCTCGTCCTTGTGGCCAGGTCTGGTCAAGGCGCTACAGCACAACCTGAACCGTCAACAGGATCGCGTGCGTCTGTTCGAAAGCGGCCTGCGTTTCGTCGGTCAGCTGGAAGGCCTGAAGCAAGAGCCGATGCTGGCGGGTGTTGTTTGCGGTAGTCGTCTGCCGGAAGGCTGGGCACAAGGTCGCGATGTGGTGGACTTCTTCGACGTCAAAGCCGATGTGGAAGCGGTGCTGGGCTTCGCCGGTGCACTGGATTCATTCACTTTCGTGCCGGGCAAACACCCTGCGTTGCACCCGGGTCAAACCGCGCGTATCGAACGTGAAGGTCGCTTGGTCGGTTTCGTCGGCGCTATTCACCCTGAATTGTCGAAAACTCTCGGTCTCGACCGTCCAGTCTTCGTCTTCGAGCTGGTTTTGGCCGAAGTGGCATTGGGTAAAATGCCTAAATTCCAGGAGTTATCGCGCTTTCCTGAAGTACGTCGTGATCTTGCACTAATCGCCGAAAAAGACGTCGCAGCCAGTGCCGTACTGGACGTAATCCGTGAAAATGCAGGCGAATGGCTGACAGACCTAAGGCTATTTGACGTGTATCAGGGTAAAGGCATTGATCCTGATAGAAAAAGCCTTGCAGTCGGCTTGACCTGGCAGCATCCATCGCGCACTCTTAATGACGATGAGGTGAATACCACGACGCAAAACATCCTCACCTCGCTCGAACAAAGGTTGAACGCCACGTTAAGGAAGTGACGTATGGGGGCTCTGACGAAAGCTGAGATGGCGGAACGTCTGTATGAAGAGCTGGGCCTGAATAAACGGGAGGCCAAGGAATTGGTCGAACTGTTTTTTGAAGAAATCAGGCACGCTCTTGAAGACAACGAACAAGTCAAATTGTCCGGTTTCGGCAATTTCGACCTTCGGGACAAACGCCAGCGGCCTGGCCGCAATCCGAAAACGGGTGAAGAAATCCCGATCACGGCTCGCCGTGTGGTCACCTTTCGTCCAGGGCAGAAGTTGAAGGCCCGAGTTGAGGCTTATGCTGGAACCAAGTCATAACGACGAACTTCCCGTCATCCCAGGCAAACGCTACTTCACCATTGGTGAAGTCAGCGAGCTGTGTGCGGTAAAACCACACGTGCTGCGCTACTGGGAGCAGGAGTTTCCTCAACTCAACCCCGTCAAACGCCGCGGAAACCGCCGGTATTATCAGCGACAAGACGTGCTGATGATCCGGCAGATCCGCGCGCTTCTTTACGATCAGGGGTTCACCATCGGCGGCGCACGCTTGCGTTTGTCCGGCGATGAAGCCAAAGACGACACGACCCAGTACAAGCAAATGATCCGCCAGATGATCGCCGAGTTGGAGGATGTTCTGGTGGTACTCAAGAAATAAATTCCTGCTTTTAAATACTTCCAGTTTTCAAAAGCTTGCGATATATTCTTGAGCGTTCTTCGAGAAGAGGAACGGGTTTAACGCCTAGTCGGGGCGTAGCGCAGTCCGGTAGCGCACTAGCATGGGGTGCTAGGGGTCGAGTGTTCGAATCACTCCGTCCCGACCATATAATTCAAGGGGTTGCGAGATTTTATCTCGCGACCCTTTTTTATTTTTGGTCGTTTTTACCCCCTCCCCACAAAACCACCGGCTCTGGGTGGAATTTTCGATGGATATCAAGGCGTGGCTTCTGGTTAGATCGGTGACGACGAATTCAGCTTGCCGTGTTGAAGCTCCGATTAAATCCAACTACGTCATGATGAGAGGGATTTTTGGCGAACAGGGCAGAGAGTTGCGCATTGAACGCCTCTCGCTTCTGCGCTGCGACTCCCTTGACTGCGGCATTCAACACGGGACGCATCTCATCAGCGGTGTAATCGCAGCAGTACGCTGGCGTACAGGGTTGTTGACGCCATGAGTCCTCCAGGCTGCCACTGTCGACTGGCTCGAATCCAACTTCATTGACAAGTTGCATGACGAGATTCTTATGATTTGCATCGTCACCAGCAACGGCGACTCCCAGACGGTTTTCCGCGCCTTTTGGCTTTCCAAGATTCTCTAGCGAATAAGCCAGAATATTATTGAATGCCTTGATCACCGGTCGGCCAAGCTGCTCGCTAACCCAGACGCTCTCCGTTTGACCATTTTCCAAAGCAGCGATGCGCTCGTCTCTCAGGCCTGGGTAGTAATTACTCGTGTCGATCACTGGAACCGAAGATGGCAATGCGGCCAGCAGGTTCTTAGGAAGAGCCGCCATGGCCGGTTGGGGGATGGAAATAATCACAGTATCGGCGCCGTCGAAGACATCGTTCAGATCGCAAGCAATAGCACCCGCTTCCTTGGCAAAAGTGCTTACCGAGTCTTTTCCGCGAGAGTTGGCGACGCTGACCTCGTGGCCAGCAGTGACAAGCTTGCGGGCAAGGGTTCCGCCGATAGATCCAATACCAACGATCGCGATTTTCATAATGCCTCCAGAGATTCAAAGTCCGGATACGTTAGTATCAGTACTGCAGTATCCGCAAGAACCGACGATTTAGTCTGTAACCCACCAAAAGGTAAGTATCGATGGCGCGTGAGTGGGAATGTGAGAACCCTTTACGACGGCAGGCCTGGTCTGCCGCTATAAACGCTACGCTTCGCGTTTTGGAGGGCAAATGGAAAATTGTGATCATTAATGAGTTGATGGCCGCTAAAGGCCGGCCGCTTCGGTTCTCCGAACTGGAGAAGCTCATTCCCGATGTCACGCAGAAGATGCTCATTCAGCAATTGAAAGGGCTTCAGCAGGACGACATCGTTCAGCGTACCGTATACCCAGAAGTGCCGCCGCGGGTGGAGTACGCGCTAACGGTGCTGGGTCATGCACTCGGCCCGGCTATGACTGCCCTTATAGACTGGGCAGAGCTTCGTCATCAGCACGAGGCAAAGGAGACAAAGCTGTCTAGCGTTAGCGACAATGAGCTGTTGGAGCGCTAGTGCGCCGTGTTGGACGTAATCAAAATGTCAGCTCGTTTCAAAGCTGATGAACTGTGGTTTCCAAACGTTAGACTTGTGACTATATGTTTATTTGGTCACGATCTGTAGGTCCTCGATAGGGTGAGTAAGCTATTTCCATGAATCAGCCATCAATATCTTCATCTTCGCCCAGCTCCCGTGGCCCAGTTGATCACGAGATTCGCGATCAAATTGTCGCAGCGGCCAACGAACACTTCAGTCAATACGGCTATGGCAAAACCACGGTTTCCGACCTGGCCAAGGCCATCGGGTTTTCCAAGGCCTACATCTACAAATTTTTTGATTCCAAGCAGGCGATCGGTGAAGCCATCTGCGCAAATTGTCTGGCAGAAATCGTCGCGGCTGTGGAGCAGGCTATCAATGTAGAAGACCTGTCGCCGACGGAGCGCTTTCGACGTTTGGTCAAAACGGTGATCGCCACAGGTGTGAATCTGTTTTTTAACGACCGAAAACTCTATGACATTGCAGCGTTCGCGGCGTCGGAAAGCTGGCCCAGTTCGCAGGTTTATGACGCACAGATCAAAAGCTTCGTGTTGCAAATCGTGCGAGAGGGGCGAGAGATTGGCGAATTTGAACGCAAGACTCCGCTGGACGAGACAGTAGAAGCGATACATCTCGCGCTACGGCCATTCGTTAACCCCTTGCTGCTGCAGTACAACCTCGATTTTGTCGAGAAGGCGCCCACGCTTACCTCCAACCTCATCTTGCGTAGCCTCATGCCTTGACCTTTGAATGCCTTCAACGACAAAGTTTCGATCGGTTTCGGTCCGACCATCAACCGTATCGGTGGTGAAATTTCCGGTATGGTGCCCAATCCGCTTAGCCCTGGTCGCAATGACGGAAAACTCAAAGCACGGGTGACGACACTGCCCTGGGTTTTAACGCCGGTATCTTGGTGCAGGCTACAGATCGACCCCGTTTGGGCGACACTCACGCGTCCGACTTGCAGGGCGCGGATTCCTGCACGCACGACGGGTTGAGGCTGCATCATCACCATTTTCAAGGCCGGGTTGTTTGGCGCTTTCTGCAAATCCGGTATCTGACATCCCAGGGCAAAGTGCAGTAACGACGACGCCGTCATTTTTCAGCTCACGATGAAGCGCATCAGAGAAGCGAAGAGCATAGGCTTTCGCGGCAGAGTAAACGCCGAAATTCTTCACGCCCAAGAAGGACAGCAAGCTTGCGACCATCAGGATTTGCCCACGTTTGCGGGCTCTCATGTCGGCGGCGAAAAAGCGTGTCAGGGCTGTCAGGCTGGCGATATCCAAATCAATCTACGCCAGGGACTCATCCAGAGGTTGATCCAGGAAAGGCCCTTGCAATCCATGACCGGCATTGTTGATGAGCGCATCGATCACTATATTGCGTTCGCGGAGTCGCTCATGCAGTTCGATGATCGCCGGGATCGAGGACAGGTCTGCTTGTTCGACGAACACTTCAACGCCGAAGCGTTCGCGCAACTGCGCCGATAGCGTTTTGCCAAATCCGCTTGATGCTCCGGTGATGAGCACCCAGGAATTCTCCTTCGATTTCATTTCGCTGTACTCCGGTTGGTTTCTATTGAGCTCGCCTGGTCAGGTCATCGTGTCGCAACAGACTGGGCTTCAGGAGGTTGCCAGCCACCACCAAGCGCTTTGAATGCCGCGACCGCCGCTCGTGCCGATTCCGTTCGCGCTTGCGCCCGGGCATCGGAAGCCTGCAGCATCGTTTCGTTAGCGTGCAGGACATCGATCAGACTGGCCGTGCCTTTTTCATAGGCAATGAACGACGATTGGCGAGCCTGTGTCAGAGACGCCTCTCCCCCGGTGAGGGTGGTTGCTTGAGCTTCCCGATTTACCAGCGAGGAGAACGCGTTCTCGACATCCTCGGTGGCGCGCAGCACAGACTGACGGTAAGCGGCCAGGGTTTCGGCTTCCTGTCCCTTGGCTTGGTCGATTTGGGCGTTTATGCGACCGAAGTCGAAGAGTCTCCAGCGTAGCCCCAATACGCCCGCCGACTGGCTGGCGCCGCCGGTAAAAAGGTTGCCTGCGGATACAGCCGTGGCACTGCCCAGCAATGCGCTAAGAGAAAACTTCGGGTAATACTCGGCAATCGCCTCCCCGATGCGAGCGTTTGAGGCCGCAAGACGGCGCTCAGCAACAATGAGATCTGGCCTGCGGCGCAGCAAGTCGGCCGGCGTTCCCATCGCCTTTAACTGCGGCGCTACAGGAATGCTCCCCGTATTTGCCAATTGCGTGCGGTGAGTGCCTGGTGGTGTGCCGAGCATGACATCCAGTGCATTCATGGCAGCATCCAGGCCGGTCTGCAGAGCCGGTACTGTCGCTTGGACCTGCGATAGCGCCCCCTCGGTCTGGCGAACCTGATAGTCGGCGGCGAGGCCCTTGCTGTAGAGCAATTGGACTTTCTCTAGTAGCTCCTGCTGCGTTTTGACTTGCCGGTCCGCAATGTCCAGCCGGGTCTGCAGTCCGCGGATAGTGATGTAGATATCAGCGGTCTGCGCGGCGATGGCCAATCGTGTGGCAGCGACGCCCGCCTCGGAAGCCTGGTACTCGGCCAGTGCAGCCTCGCGTCCGCGTCGCAGTCCGCCAAAGACGTCCACCTCCCAGCTGGCATCGAGGTTGGCCTCGTAGGAGCTTCCGTACCGATCATAGCCAGGCGTTGAGTTCAACACCTGGCCGAGCGGCGTCTCGATTGACTGGTAGGAGCGCGCGGCCTGTCCGCTGATGTTCCCCGAGGGCAGTAAAGCGGCATTTGCAGCACCTAGTCCGGCCCGTGCCTGCGTGACTCGCGCCGACGCCTGCGCCAGGTCCAGGTTCTGCTCAAGTGCCTTGGAGACGAAGTCGGCTAGCAGTGGATCACCAAAGCCTTCCCACCAAGCTACAAGGGTGGTTGGCGTCGCTCCACGCCGCTGTTCGACAGAAGGCTGACCCAAGTAATGATCCGAAAGCGGAGCGTCTGGACGATGGTAGTCCGGACCGACCGCGCAACCTGCCAATAAGCCGGTGATGACCAAAAGAGCAATTGGACGGAGGGGAGGCATTGAGATTCCTTCAGTCGAGGATATTTGTGACCATTTTACGTAATAGTCACATCGTGTCAATTGAGCTGATTTGAACAGATTTTTGGTTTTAGTCATCTACGGCGGCGACTTCTTCGTTGAGATTGAAACGCTGGATGTTCCATGGCGTGTGACTATTGACACACGTGGTCACTGGAATAAGAATATGACGCCTGTCCTATTTTTTAAGTAAGGGAACCTATGCGCCGGCTTCGACCTTTCCCCATTGCCGTTTGCTTGTTGCCTCTCGTCCTGACGGCATGTGGCGACTCATCCACTGTTGACGATCCACGCACGCATGCTCCTTTGGTGAGGCCTGGAACGGTTCAGGGTTCCTCCGACACCTCACGTTCTTTCTCGGGCGTGGTGGCTGCCCGCGTCCAGGGTGACCTGGGCTTTCGGGTATCCGGCAAGGTGCTTGAGCGTCTGGTCGACACCGGTCAGACCGTAAAACGTGGTCAGCCGCTGATGCGCCTTGATCCGATCGATTTGGGGTTGCAGGCGCGAGCGCAGCAAGAGTCGGTCATAGCCGCTCGGGCCCGAGCCAAGCAGACAGCAGATGACGAGGCGCGATATCGCAGTCTGGTTGCCGCAGGCGCTATTTCTGCATCGGCTTACGACCAGATCAAAGCCGCAGCGGATACCGCAAAGGCGCAGCTTAGCGCCGCTGAAGCGCAGGCTGACGTCGCCCGTAATGCTTCTGGTTATGCGGTGTTGCTTGCGGATTCCGACGGCGTGGTGGTGGAGACGCTCGCCGAGCCCGGACAAGTTGTCAGCCCGGGACAGCCCGTGGTTCGACTGGCGCGGGCAGGGCAGCGCGAAGCCATCGTGCACCTGCCCGAGACGTTGCGCCCCGCAGCAGGATCCACTGCGCAGGCAACGCTTTATGGCAATACCACGGACGCTGTTACAGCGAAGCTGAGGCTGCTGTCTGACTCGGCCGACCGCATGACACGCACCTTCGAGGCGCGGTATGTGCTTGAGGGCGCGCTGGCCAATGCGCCGATAGGTTCGACCGTCACGCTTCGGATCACTGAAGGCACCACGCAAGGGCAGGGGCTGCAAGTACCGATCGCTGCCGTTTATGACCCAGGCCAAGGCACTGGCGTGTGGGTCATCGCCGGTACACCGGCGAAGGTGGCCTGGCGACCTGTACAAGTCCTGGGTTTGAGCGACGACACAGTGCAAGTCGCGGGCGACCTCAAAGTCGGCGAGCAGATCGTAGCGTTAGGCGCACATCTGTTGCGCGAAGGTGAAGAGGTGAGGTTGCCTCAACAGGATGACGAAAAAGTTGCCGGGGGGCGTCCATGAGCGAGGGTCGCTTCAATCTTTCCGCGATCGCCGTTCGTGAGCGATCTATCACGGTGTTTCTGATCTTTCTGATCGCTGTTGCAGGCACCCTGGCGTTCTTCCAGCTGGGGCGTGCGGAAGATCCTCCGTTTACGGTCAAGCAGTTGACGGTCATTACCGCGTGGCCGGGCGCCACGGCGCAGGAGATGCAGGATCAGGTAGCAGAACCACTTGAAAAACGCCTGCAAGAACTGAAATGGTACGACCGCACGGAAACCTATACGCGGCCCGGTCTCGCTTTCACGATGGTGTCGTTGTTGGACCGCACGCCACCCTCACAGGTGCAGGAAGAGTTTTATCAGGCGCGCAAAAAGCTCGACGACGAAGCCACCAAGCTACCGGCGGGTGTGATCGGGCCATTGGTCAACGACGAGTATTCGGACGTGACGTTTGCGCTGTTCGCCTTGAAAGCCAAGGGCGAGCCGCAGCGCTTGCTGGTGCGTGATGCTGAGTCGTTGCGCCAACAACTGTTGCATGTGCCGGGCGTGAAGAAGGTCAACATCATCGGTGAGCAAGCCGAGCGCATTTTTGTGTCCTTCTCCCATGACCGACTGGCCACCTTGGGCGTTTCTCCCCAGGACATCTTCGCCGCGCTGAACAGCCAGAACGTGCTCACACCCGCCGGTTCCATCGAAACCAACGGGCCGCAGGTTTTCCTGCGGGTGGATGGCGCTTTCGATAAATTGGAGAAAATTCGTGACACGCCCCTGGCGATTCAGGGGCGCACGTTCAAGCTCTCGGACGTGGCGACGGTTGAACGAGGCTACGAAGACCCTGCCACCTTCCTGGTCCGCAATAACGGCGAAGAGGCTTTGTTGCTAGGGGTCATAATGCGCGAGGGCTGGAATGGCCTGGACCTGGGCAAGGCGCTGGACGCCGAGACGGCGAAGATAAATGAAGGCATGCCGCTGGGCATGACGCTGACCAAGGTCACTGATCAAGCCGTGAACATTGACTCGGCCGTTGGCGAGTTCATGGTCAAATTTTTTGTCGCGCTGCTTGTGGTGATGCTTGTTTGCTTTCTCAGCATGGGCTGGCGGGTAGGCCTCGTGGTCGCAGCGGCGGTACCGTTGACGCTGGCGATCGTGTTTGTGGTGATGGCGGCCACCGGAAAGAACTTTGACCGTATTACCCTCGGCTCGTTGATTCTGGCGCTGGGACTGCTGGTGGACGACGCGATCATTGCTATCGAAATGATGGTGGTGAAAATGGAAGAGGGCTTCGACCGAATCAAAGCTTCCGCGTATGCCTGGAGTCATACGGCCGCGCCAATGCTCTCCGGTACACTGGTAACGGCGATTGGCTTCATGCCCAACGGTTTCGCCCAGTCCACTGCCGGCGAGTACACCAGCAACATGTTCTGGATCGTCGGCATTGCTTTGATCGCTTCCTGGGTCGTCGCGGTGGCTTTCACCCCTTACCTGGGAGTGAAGTTATTGCCAGACATTAAGAAGGTCGAGGGTGGGCATGCGGCTATCTACAACACCCCCCGTTACAACCGCTTCCGCCGGGTTCTGACACGCGTCATCGCCCGCAAATGGCTGGTGGCTGGCACGGTTATCACGCTGTTTTTCGTGGCAGTTCTGGGCATGAGCCTGGTGAAGAAGCAGTTCTTCCCGACCTCGGACCGTCCCGAGGTGATGGTCGAGGTGCAAATGCCCTACGGAACCTCCATCGCGCAGACCAGTGCCGCTGCTGCAAAGGTCGAGGCCTGGCTGAAAAAGCAGGAAGAGGCAAAAATCGTCACGGCCTATATTGGGCAGGGCGCGCCGCGTTTCTTCCTGGCGATGGCGCCAGAACTGCCCGATCCATCGTTCGCCAAGATCGTGGTGCTGACGGACAGTCAGGAGGCACGTGAAACCCTCAAGTTCCGTCTTCGCGAAGCGGTCGCTGCAGGGCTCGCCCCAGAGGCCCGTGTCAGGGCGACTCAAATTGTGTTTGGTCCGTATTCGCCATTCCCGGTGGCCTACCGGGTGATGGGGCCTGACCCGACGAAGCTGCGCGAGATTGCGGGTCGTGTACAAGATGTCATGCAAGCCAGCCCGATGATGAGGACGGTCAACAGCGACTGGGGCCCTCTGACGCCGACGCTGCATTTCAACTTGGATCAGGATCGCTTGCAGGCGGTTGGACTGACATCCAGTGCAGTCGCCCAGCAGTTGCAATTCCTGCTGGCCGGCGTGCCGATCACGGCGGTTCGTGAAGACATTCGTTCAGTGCAGGTGGTGGGTCGCGCCGCGGGTGACATCCGGCTCGATCCCGCCCGGATTGAAGGCTTCACATTGGTGGGCGTGGCGGGTCAGCGTATCCCGCTGTCCCAGGTCGGAGAGGTGGATGTGCGTATGGAGGATCCGATCCTCAGGCGCCGTGACCGCACACCGACTATCACCGTGCGCGGCGATATTGCCGAAGGCCTTCAGCCGCCCGATGTATCGGGTGTGATCGTCAAGCAACTGCAGCCGATTATCGACACGCTGCCTGGCGGGTATCGGATCGAGCAGGCGGGTGCGATCGAGGAATCGGGCAAGGCCGGCCAGGCGATAGTGCCGCTGGTTCCCATCATGATTGCCCTGACGCTGTTGATCATCATTGTCCAGGTACGTTCGATCTCGGCAATGATCATGGTGTTTTTCACCTCGCCGCTGGGATTGATTGGCGTGGTGCCAACGCTGCTGATCTTCCATCAGCCGTTTGGAATCAACGCCCTGGTCGGGCTGATCGCGCTGTCGGGCATCTTGATGCGCAACACGCTGATTCTGATCGGGCAGATCCATCACAACGCCCAAGAAGGCTTGGACCCGTTTCACGCAGTGGTCGAAGCCACGGTACAGCGTGCCCGCCCGGTACTGCTGACAGCACTCGCGGCAATCCTGGCGTTCATTCCGCTGACCCATTCCGTCTTCTGGGGGACGCTGGCCTACACGCTGATCGGAGGCACGTTAGTCGGCACCATCATGACGCTGGTGTTCCTGCCAGCGATGTACGCCATCTGGTTCAAGATCCGTCCTGACTCGTGGGCGGTCAGCGACTCGAGTTCTTTGATGGTGATTTTGGCCATAAAGGGGATTTACCCCCACAAAAACGTCGGCTCTTGATGGACGTTACTGGACTCTCACAGTCGGCGACGAATCTACCTATCCGAACACGTCATGGCCAGTGAGCCCGTCTTCAGCTTCACCGGTCCACAACGCAAAATGGTATCGGCGATTCAGCGGATGATTTACGTGGCGAAGTTGTCGGCGAATCGGGGGGGGGATTATCGGTATCCGCAGGAGTCGGTGAGGGTGGGGGTGAAAAATGACTATCTCGATTTTCCATTCGCAATCTGATGGATGACGCTGGGGCCGGAACTGTCACCGGCCACCTTCGTGGTACTGCTGGAAAACTCAAAAGCCCCGGAGAGGATTGGATCTAACCTGGATCAACAGTAAACGACTGTTTTTAAGCGAATTTTTTGTTTTTTATCTTCCCAGGCGAAGCGAAAGTTGATAAATTCCGCGCCTCTTACAGGGGGCCTTACAGGGCTTCTAGCGTAAGGACGCAGCATCTCGATGTTGCTCGCAAGCTGCAAAATCAGGAATAGAGTGCTGGGCACTCGTAGCAACAGATACAGGGGCGTCGCCAAGCGGTAAGGCAGCAGGTTTTGATCCTGCCATGCGTTGGTTCGAATCCAGCCGCCCCTGCCATTTTCCTTATACTCATTCAGGTATAACTCAGCCGGCATGCTCGAAAGCATGTATTGGCGCGTCCTCAGACCGCCACTGCGGCAATAGAATCTTCAAGCGTCCTGCTTGTAGGTCTGCGCCAATAACCCACATCGATTTCATTGCAATACCGTAACCGTGAACCGCCCACTCTCGAGCGACCGCGCTATCATTCGTCTCGCGAGCGTTTGCAAGCGGGATCCTATAACGTTTGACTTTGCCATTTCGGGTGAAGCGCCAGCCGTTCGCAGTCCCGGCGACAGAGTTGAGGACAATGCAGTCGAAACGGCGATTCAATGGTGATAAGTTTCGTGTCGTTAGCAAGATGTTAAAGGTGGGAAGGGCGCGCCTGGTCATGGGCTCGGATGACGGCTACAGCTTCACCGAGAAATGGAAAGACAGAGCAATGCCCCGCAGAAGGGTTACTGAATGCCGAAGAAAAAGCCGGAAAGTAAAGTAGCAGCGACGGCTACTGCTAATGAAATTGAGCGCGCGATCCAAGCCCTGAACAGAATGGCTGAACGCCTTTGGGGAGAGGGTCGAGAGATCGAGGCGAAAGCCCTCCTTGACGCTCTTGATTCTCTAAACAGGGCACTGGACCGGATCAGGATTGGCGAAAGCCGCAGGGTTGTGACTCTTCATTGAAGACAGCCATGCACACCTTTTTGGATATGGACATTCAATGAAAAGCCCCTCTCCACTTGTTTGGCGGAAAAAACGCTAGCGGCGACGATGACATTGTAACCCCGGATAAATCGGCGCTCGGTGCTTGTACGAGTTCCGGTTTTTATCCGTAACGCTGGCTTAATCAAGCGATGGTGAGATCACGCTTCTTCAGCGTCTTTCAGTAGACAGCTAAGACATTTTTCGAATGGTAACCGCTGTTTTCGAAGACTACATTCCAGCCCATGAAACGCTATCTGCGGTTTTGTATCATCTTGATGATTAGCCTGGCGCTTCCCCTCAGCGGGATGGCGGGCGTTCAGGCACCGACAGAACCTTGCCCAATGAAGACGATGGGCATGGCGATGATGGACGACATGGGGATGGACTGCTGCAACGATATGAAAAGCCCTTCCGAGCACGGCAAACCGTGTAAGCCGGGCCAGGAATGCAAGACAGGCGGCATGCTGCAAGTCTCGATCTTCAAGCCTCCTGTAACCGTATTCAGCCCCGTCGTGATTTCCTTCTTCAGCGATTCCCTACCCGTACAGGCCCCGTCCGGGGTATGGCGACCGCCTCGCGTTTGATTCCTGTCCCACATTGAGCCTCTTTCCGCATTAGCGGGATGGACTAGCTGCGCGCATGTCTTTTTGACGCGTGCAGTGGATGATCACAGGAATCGTAAACATGAACTCCAAGTGCTATTGCACAGGCTGGTCCCTCGTGGCCGGTCTGGCGGTAAGCGTGCTGGCGTTGCCGAGTTTTGCTGCCGCCTTGACGCTCGATGAAGCGTTGCGGCTGGCCGAAAGCAATGCGCCGTCGCTGACCGCACAAGACGCGAAAATTCAGGCCGCCAGCAGTGCGGCTATTCCAGCCGGCGAGCTACCTGACCCCAAACTGCTGCTGGGTGTGCAGAACTACCCCATTGGTGGTCCGGATCGCTGGAGCATCGACCAGGACTTCATGACCATGCAAGTGGTCGGGGTCAGGCAAGAGATGCCCAACAGCGATAAGCGCAAAGCGCGCATAGAAGTGGCCGATGCGGCCATCGATCGAGCCGCTGCGGAGCGTCGAGTGGAACGTCTGAAGGTCCGCCAGTCCACGGCGTTGGCCTGGATCAGTAGCTACTCGGTTGAGCGCAAAGATGCGCTGTTCCAGGACTTCTACAAAGAAAATCGTCTGTTGACCGATACCGTCCGGGCCCAGATTGCCGGTGGCCGCGCTCAATCCGCCGATGCGGTGACGCCCAAGCAGGAAGCGGCTCAACTGGCGGAGCAACAGGACGATCTGATTCGTCAACGCGCACAGGCCCGAGCGGCCCTCAAACGCTGGATAGGCTCCGCCGCCAACGACAAGCCTGTGGGCAGCCTGCCTGAATGGCCCGTCGATTCCTCAAGCTACTCCCATAAACTGCAACATCATCCTGAGCTGGCAGCGTTTGCGCCGATGACCCGCGAAGCGCAAGCCAAGGTTCGTGAAGCCATGTCGGAGAAACAGTCGGACTGGAGCTGGGAACTGGATTACCAGCGCCGGGGCCGTGAGTTCGGCGATATGGTCAGCGTGCAATTTTCCTGGGATCTGCCGCTGTTTCCTGACTCCCGCCAAAACCCCAAAATCGCAGCCAAACAGGCTGAACTCAGCCAGCTTGAGGCCGAGCGCGAAGCCCTGTCACGCGAGCACACTCAGCAACTGGAAAACGAACTGGCTGACTTTGAACGCCTGAATCGTGCCGTGCGCCGAAACCAGGAAAGCCTGTTGCCGCTGGCCAAGGAAAAGGTCGAACTCAGCATGGCCAGTTATCGTTCCGGCAAAGGCGATTTGAACGCCGTTGTTGTCGCCCGACGTGAACTCATCGAGGCCCGTCTCAAACAGATCGACGTGGAAGAGCAGCGAGCGCTGACCAGTGCGCGTCTGTATTTTGCTTATGGGGAGTTCAGCCAATGATCCTTAAAAAATGGAACGGGGCATTGCTGGTAAGTATTTCGATGGCATTGGGTGTTGCCGGTGGCTACTGGTTCGCTCACCAGCGCATGAGCGGAGTACCCGCTACCGCCCCCGATCAGAGCTTCAATCCACCGAATGAACGCAAGGCCCTGTATTGGTACGACCCCATGTACCCACAGCAAAAGTTCGATAAGCCGGGGAAGTCTCCCTTTATGGACATGCAGCTGGTTCCTCAGTACGCCAGTGGGGAAGGGGATCGGGCGACAGTCAGTATCGACCCAGGTCTGACCCAGAATCTCGGTCTGCGTTTTACGACTGTCACCCGTGGGGTCTTTGATTCGAGCCTCGACGTGACAGGTGCATTGACGTTCAACGAACGTGATGTCGCTGTGATTCAGGCACGCACCACTGGCTTTGTTGAGCGGGTCTATGCCCATGCTCCCGGTGATGTGCTCAAAGCCAACGCGGCGTTGGCGGATATTCTGGTGCCGGAATGGGCCGCTGCCCAGACAGAGTTTCTTGCGCTGAGGCGCAATGGAGATGCTGACCTCTTGGTTGCGGCCCGTCAGCGTCTGCGGCTCACAGGGATGCCGGCAGCACTGATTACTCAGGTAGAACGTAGCGGTAAGGTTCAGCCCTACCTGACGCTCACCAGTCCCATTGCCGGTGTGCTGCAAGAGTTGAACGTCCGTGCGGGAATGACCGTAGCGACTGGCGATAATTTGGCACGCGTCAATGGCTTGAGCAGTGTCTGGCTAGCCGTGGCCGTTCCAGAATCGGATGCCGGATCGATCACAGTGGGGCAGGCGGTCGAAGCGCGCCTGCCAGCCTTCCCAGGGGCTACGCTCAGCGGCAAGGTCAGCGCAATTTTGCCCGAGACCAATCCGGACAGCCGCACCCTTCGTGTGCGGGTGGAACTACCCAATCCGGACGGACGCCTCAGACCGGGTTTGACGGCGCAGGTACGCCTGAACCGTTCGACCGAGCAAAGTGTGTTGTGGGTGCCGAGCGAGGCCGTCATTCGCACTGGCCGACGTGCTCTGGTGATGCTTGCCGAAGACGCCGGCCGTTATCGTCCAGTAGAGGTGCAGCCAGGGCAGGAAAGCGATGGCAAGACGGCGATCTTGAAAGGTCTGGAAGAAGGACAGACGGTGGTTACCTCTGGCCAGTTTCTGCTCGACTCGGAGGCCAGTCTAAAGGGCATTGTTGCCCGCTCAGAGGAAGAGTCACCACCGCGCGTAGCAGCCTCCAGCTTTCATGAAGCGGATGGGCAGATCGTTGAGATCAACGATAAAGAAGTCACGCTTGCCCATGGTCCTTTCAAGACGCTGGGCATGCCTGGCATGACGATGACGTTCCCACTCGCTAGTCCGGCGCTGATGCAGGGCCTCAAGACGGGGGATAAGGTTCGCATTGCGGTGAGCCAGACCGATGATGGTTTGCGTGTCGAGCGTCTGGATAAATCGGGGAGCCAGCCATGATTGCTGCCCTGATTCGTTGGTCAGTAGCCAACCGATTCCTGGTGCTGTTGGCGACGCTGTTTGTCACGGCTTGGGGCGTCTGGTCGGTGCAGAACACGCCCATCGATGCGCTGCCGGATCTCTCCGATGTCCAGGTGATCATCCGTACCCCTTTTCCGGGACAAGCGCCGCAGATTGTCGAGAACCAGGTGACCTATCCGTTGGCCACCACCATGCTCTCAGTTCCGGGAGCCAAGACTGTGCGTGGTTATTCCTTCTTCGGTGACAGCTTCGTTTACGTGCTGTTCGAAGACGGCACCGACTTGTACTGGGCTCGCTCGCGGGTGTTGGAGTATCTGAGCCAAATACAAAGTCGCTTGCCGGCCAGCGCCAAGCCGGCGTTGGGACCGGATGCGACGGGCGTGGGCTGGATCTATCAGTACGCACTGGTGGATCGTAGTGGGGGACACGACCTGGCGCAGCTACGCGCACTTCAGGACTGGTTCCTCAAGTTCGAACTCAAGACCCTGCCCAACGTTGCGGAAGTGGCCACGGTGGGCGGCATGGTCAAGCAGTACCAGGTGCAGCTTGATCCGCTCAAACTGGCCAGCCTCGGTATCACTCAGGCTGAGGTGACCGAAGCCATCGGCAAGGCCAACCAGGAAACGGGTGGCGCGGTGCTGGAGATGGCAGAGACCGAGTTCATCGTGCGCGCTTCTGGCTACCTGAAGACGCTCAATGACTTCCGGGCAATCCCGCTCAAACTTGGCTCAGGTGGTGTGCCGGTGACCCTTGGCGATGTCGCCACCATTCAGTTGGGCCCGGAAATGCGGCGTGGCATTACTGAACTCGACGGCGAAGGCGAGACCGTCGGCGGCGTGGTGATTTTGCGTAGTGGCAAGAATGCTCGCGAGACCATTGCGGCGGTCAAAACCAAACTCGAGGAATTGAAAAGCAGCCTGCCGGCCGGGGTGGAAATCGTCACCACCTACGACCGCAGCAAGCTGATCGACCGTGCTGTGGAAAATCTCAGCCACAAGCTGATCGAAGAGTTCATCGTCGTCGCGTTGGTCTGTGGAATCTTCCTCTGGCACCTGCGCTCATCCCTGGTGGCGATCATCTCTCTGCCTGTTGGTGTGTTGATTGCCTTCATCGTCATGCGCTACCAAGGCATCAACGCCAACATCATGTCCTTGGGTGGTATTGCCATCGCCATTGGCGCCATGGTCGATGCTGCTGTGGTGATGATCGAGAACGCCCACAAGAAGATTGAGGCATGGCACGCGGCCAATCCGGGGGAAGAACTGAAGGGGGAGCGTCATTGGCACGTTATGACTGAAGCGGCGGCAGAGGTAGGCCCCGCACTGTTCTTCTGTTTGTTGATCATCACCCTGTCGTTCATTCCCGTGTTCACCCTGGAGGCGCAAGAGGGACGGCTGTTCGGCCCTTTGGCTTTCACCAAGACCTACGCCATGGCTGCAGCGGCGGGATTGTCAGTGACCTTGGTGCCGGTGCTGATGGGCTACTGGATTCGGGGGCGAATCCCAGGTGAACAACAGAACCCGTTGAACCAGTGGTTGATTCGGATTTATCAGCCAGCCCTGGACGCAGTCTTGCGTCGACCAAAGATCACGCTGCTGGTGGCGCTGTTGGTTTTTGTCAGTGCGCTATGGCCAATGTCTCGCTTGGGCGGCGAGTTTCTCCCCCCGCTGGACGAGGGCGACCTGCTCTATATGCCTTCAGCTCTGCCGGGACTGTCAGCGCAGAAGGCCGCGCAATTGCTGCAACAGACCGACCGCCTGATCAAGACCGTGCCAGAGGTTGAACACGTCTTTGGTAAAGCCGGCCGCGCCGAAACCGCCACCGACCCCGCACCGCTGGAGATGTTCGAAACCACCATCCAATTCAAGCCGCACGAGCAATGGCGTTCAGGCATGACCCAGGAAAAGTTAGTGGAAGAACTGGATCGAGTGGTACGAGTCCCTGGGCTGACGAATATCTGGATACCACCGATTCGCAACCGTATCGACATGCTGGCCACTGGGATCAAGAGTCCCATCGGAGTGAAAGTTGCCGGCACTAACCTATCGGAGATCGATGCCGCGACTCAGGCCGTGGAGCGAGTGGCCAAGGGCGTACCCGGCGTCAGTTCGGCTCTGGCCGAGCGACTGACTGGTGGCCGCTACATCGATGTGGATATCGACCGCAAAACTGCCGCCCGTTACGGACTGAACATCGCCGATGTGCAGTCCATCGTCGCTGGCGCTATCGGCGGTGAAAATGTTGGTGAGACTATTGAAGGGCTCGCACGCTTCCCGATCAACGTGCGTTACCCGCGGGAGTGGCGTGACTCGCTCGGTGCCCTGGAGCAATTGCCGATCTATACCCCGCTAGGTAGCCAGATCACCCTCGGCACAGTGGCGAAGGTCAAAGTCACGGACGGTCCGCCGATGCTCAAGAGCGAGAACGCGCGGCCCTCTGGTTGGGTATACATCGACGTGCGTGGCCGGGACATTGCCTCGGTAGTCGCCGATCTGCGTCGGGTCGTCGCTGAACAGGTCAAATTGCAGCCCGGCATGAGCCTGAGTTACTCAGGGCAGTTCGAATTTCTCGAAAGAGCCAACGCACGACTCAAGCTGGTGGTGCCTGCCACGCTGTTGATCATTTTCGTGTTGCTCTATCTGACCTTCGCCCGCTTCGATGAGGCCTTGCTGATCATGGCCACTCTGCCATTCGCCCTGACTGGCGGAGCATGGTTCCTCTATCTGTTGGGGTTCAACCTGTCAGTCGCCACTGGGGTCGGCTTTATCGCCTTGGCCGGCGTTTCCGCCGAGTTTGGCGTGATCATGCTGCTCTACCTGAAGAACGCCTGGGCCGAACGTGAAGACCTCGGCGACAGCACTGAGCGCGGTCTGGTGGCGGCGATTCGTGAAGGCGCCGTGCAGCGTGTTCGACCCAAGGCCATGACCGTGGCCGTCATCATTGCTGGCTTGCTGCCCATCTTGCTGGGTAGCGGGACCGGCAGCGAGGTGATGAGCCGAATCGCTGCACCCATGGTCGGCGGCATGGTCACGGCGCCCTTGCTTTCCCTGTTTGTCATTCCGGCGGCCTATCGCCTGATGCGTCGCCGGCACCTCTCAGTTGAACCCATCAACCCTCAAGGAAAAGTCGTATGAAACTGACCCTGATTGCAGTTGCAAGCACCGTATTTACGCTGTCTCTTTCGGCCCACGCAGAGGATATGCCGGGCATGAAAATGGACGGAATGGAGGGCATGCAGATGAAGCAGGAAACAACGCAGGCTCCAGTCGCCACCGCCGACGGAACGATCAAGGCTATCGATACTGTGAAGCATACGGTGACCATCTCTCACGGCGCTGTTCCCGCTGTGCAATGGCCGCCGATGACCATGGCCTTTTCCGTGACGGAAGATCAGCTGACAGGGCTGACGGTTGGAGACCGAGTGTCGTTTTCATTTCGAGTAGAGGGTGGCAGAGCGACGATTGTTTCAATAAAAAAGTGAATCTGCGGTGGTGGAAGCAACCGGCGCGCTATGTCGTGCCGGTTGAATCGAAAGCCGATAGCTGCCGCAGGAGAGTGTGTCATGCCCAGATGCCGCTATTTCAGGTACCACCCCCACGGCTGGTCACTGACGTACTCGGTCACTTGCTTGACCTCCAGGTAATTGTGCAAACCCCACTGGCCGAGTTCTCGGCCAATACCGCTGTGCTTCATGCCGCCCCACGGCGCTTCGACAAAGGTCGGTTGCGAGCAGTTGACCCAGATAATCCCGGCGCGCAGTTGGTTGGCGACGTGAGCGGTGCGTTGTAAATCGGCACTCATCACGGCGGCAGCGAGGCCGAAGCGACTGGCGTTGGCCATTTGCACCGCTTGTTCTTCGGTCTTGAAACGCTTGATGCACAGCACTGGGCCGAACACTTCTTCGCGCCAGAGGATGCTGCTGTGTCCCGGCTCGTCGAAGATTGCCGGTTCGATGAAATAACCCTCTGGCTGATGCGCCGGTTGCCGACCTCCGGTGAGCAGGCGTGCGCCGCTGGCCAGTCCCTGATCGATAAAACCGAGGACCTTGTCGTGTTGACCTCGGCTGACCAAAGGGCCCAATAACACGCCGGGTGCCAATCCTGGGCCGATGGTGATCTTGCGGGTTTCCTCGACCAGTCGTTCGATCAGCCGCGAGGCGATGTTTTCCTGTACCAGCAAGCGTGAGGTGGCGCTGCATACCTGGCCCTGATTCCAGAATATCCCGAACAGAATCCACTCCACCGCCGCCTCGACATCGGCGTCGTCGAACACGATGAACGCCGACTTTCCGCCCAGTTCCAGGCTGATGTTCTTGATGTCGCGGGCCGCTGCCGACATGATTTTCGCCCCGGTGGGCACGCTGCCGGTGAAGGCCAGTTTGTCCACGCCGGGGTGCTCGGTGAGCGGACCACCGGCATCAGCCCCGAGACCGCTCACGACGTTCAGGACGCCGGCCGGAAGACCGATGCGGTCGGCGGTGGCCGCCAGTTCCAGCGCCGTGAGTGGCGTCAGCTCGGACGGCTTCAACACCAGCGTCGCCCCGGCAGCCAGCGCCGGGGCGACCTTCCACGCGGCCATCAACAGCGGGTAGTTCCAGGGAATGATCTGCCCGGCAACGCCGATCGGTTCATGGCGGATGCGACAGCGAAAACGTGCGTCCGGCAAGGCCAAAGGTTGATCCTGCTGCTGGTCCAGTTCGCGGGCCAGCCCGGCGTAATAGCGAAAGCAACCAATCGCATCGCCCACGTCCCACTGCGCTTCGGGCAACGGTTTGCCGTTGTCGCGCACTTCCAGTTCCGCCAGCGCCTGTTGACCGTTCTCCAGTTCATCGGCCAGCGCTTCCAGCCACTGCGCGCGTTCGGCGCCGGTGGTTTGGCTCCAGCCGTTATCGAAGGCTCGCCGGGCGGCGCGCACTGCATGATCGATATCTTCTTCGGTGCCTGCGGCGACCCGATGGAAAACCTGCCCGGTGGCCGGGTCGATCACATCCAGGTAACCGCCCAGGTCTGGGCTGACCCACTCGCCGTTGATGTAAAGCTGATCACGCATGGTGTGACTCCTGGACGCCGGTGCGGCGGTTTTGCAGGTGACGGGAAGTGAACAGCAGCGCCAGCGACGCGCAGATGATGACGGTCGAGACCGCGTTGATCTCCGGCGTCACGCCACGGCGGATGGACGAAAAGATATAGATCGGCAATGTCGTTTCGGAGCCTGCGACAAAGAACGCGATGATGAAATCGTCGAAGCTGAAGGTGAACGCCAGCAGAAACCCGGCCATGATCGCCGGACTGATCTGCGGCAGGGTGACTCGCCAGAACGTTTGCATCGGCGGCGCATAGAGGTCCGCCGAGGCTTCGAGCAAGGCTTTGTCCAGCAAGTCGACGCGGCTACGCACGATCACCATGACCAGTGCCATGGTGAACAGCGAGTGCGCGGCGATCACCGTGAAGAAGCCCATGTTCAACCGTGGAACGCTCGGTATCCAGGCCGCGAGCAACGGGTTGATCAGGTCGAACAGGCTAATGAATGCAATCAGTGTCGAGATGCCGATGACAATGCCCGGCACGATGATCGCGCAATAGGTCAGCGCATCGAACAGCAACCGCACTTTGGCGCCGGCGCGCTGTAAGCCGAACACCGCGAGCGTGCCGAACAGCGTGGCAATCACCGCTGAAGTGAAAGCAATGAACGCGCTATGACCCAGTGCCTCCATGATGAACGGGTTGCCAAACGCGCGACCAAACCACTGCACCGAGCAGCATTCGAACGCCAGGCCGCTGCGCCCGGCGTTGAAGCTGAACAGCACGATCAATGCGATCGGTGCGTAGAGAAACAGGTACAGCGAAGTCGAATAGCTGCGCAGCCACATGTCACAACCCTCCGTCGGCAGGGCGGCCGCCATAGCGCGCCACCAGTTTCAAATACACGCCGATGATCAGCAGCATCATCGCCACCAAGGTCATCGCCAGCGCGCTGCCGAAGGGCCAGTTGCGCGATTGCAGGAACAGATCGACCAATGCGTTACCGACGAAGAACACTTTGCCGCCACCGAGAATGGCCGGGATCAGGAACTCGCCCATCAACAGGATGAACACCAGCATCACTCCGGTGATGATCCCGGGCGCGGAGAGTGGCAGGGTGATCCGCCGGAAACTTTCGAAAGCGCTGGCACCCAGGTCCGCCGAGGCTTCGAGCAGGCGCTTGTCGAGTTTTTCCAGGCTGACGTAAATCGGAAACACCATCAGCGGCAAGTAGCCGTAAACGATGCCGATCAGCACCGCCCATGGCGTATTGATCAGCCGCACGTCTTCAAGGCCAAGGCTGGCGAGCAAGGCTGGAATGCCCTTGCCGCTGAGGATGAAAATCCAGGCGTAAGTGCGGATCAGGAAACTGGTCCAGAACGGCACGATCACCAGCGTCAGCAACAGCGAGCGATTGCGGGTGACCTTGACCGCCAGAAAATACGCCAGCGGGTATGCCGCCACCAGGCACACCAGCGTGCCCAGCGGCGCCAGCATCAGCGTGTTACTGAACGCCGCGCCACGGGAACCGAGGTTCAAATAGTTGGCCAGCGTGAAGCCCCCGGCGTAACCGCCCACGGCACTGCGCTCGCCGAAACTGAAGACCAGGATGATCACCAGCGGCATCAACAACAGCAGCAGGAACCACAGGGTCGAAGGCAAGAGCATCAGCAGGGTGATCCGCCGACCGAGACTGCGCCGCTGGCGAACCTCGACCGACAGGGCGTTGCCCGGCTGCACCGTTTGCGGGTGGGTGACGGCGTTCATGGGGGACTCCTCATTGGCCACGGTCAGGCGATCAGGCGGACTTGAAGCGAGCCATCAGTTCGGCGCGCGCCGGGCTGGTGAGCGTTGCCGCGGCACCGAACTCCAGAGGGCTGAGCGCTTCGGCAGCCGGGTACATGATCGGATCGTCGAGCATGGCGGTGGGCAGCAACGCATCGACGCGTTTGTCGCCGCTCGGGTAGCCGTGGCTCAATACTTCGAGTTTGTTGTGCTGCGGATCGAGCAGGTAGTTGATGAAGGCGTAGGCCGCGTCCTTGTGCTCCGAGCTTTTGGGAATGGCAAAGAAATCACTCCACAGTTCGCCACCTTCCTTGCCCAGTTCGAACTGCATCTGCGCGTTGTCGCGGTGCAGCTGAGAGGCATCGCCGGTCCAGGACATCGCCAGCCAGGCATCGCCGCTGCGCATTGACGGCTGGATGTCGGAGTTGATGGCGAACAGGTGCGGCTTGACCTCGATCAGCAGTTTTTCAGCATCGGCCAGTTCTTTCGGGTCCAGGGAGTTGAAGCTATAGCCGAAGCTTTTCAACGCGTTGCCGATGGCGGTCAGTTGGTAGTCGTGAACCATCGTCCGGCCGCTGGCGGGGCCTTGAGCTGCAACCCAGAATTCTTTCCAGCTGGAGGGGCCGTTCTTCAGTTTACCGGTGTCGTAGAGCATGCCGGTGGTGCCCCAGTTTTTCGGCACCGCATACACCTTGCCGTCCACCGTTCCCTGGGCCATGAATTTTTGCTGGAAAGCCGACGCCTCAAAGTTGGGAATGCGCGACAGGTCCAATGGTTCGATCAGGCCCAGGCCAACGTAAGTGCTGATGGTGTAGTTGGTCGGCACCAGCACGTCCCAGCCACTGCCACCGGCCTGCAATTTGGCAAGCATCTCTTCGTTGGAACCGAACACGCTCGTCGAAACGCGCGCACCGGTGGTTTTGGCGAAGGTGTCGAGGTTTTCCTGGCTGTGGTAATTCGGCCAGGTCGCCAGCGACAGGCGATCGCCCAGCCTGGCCTGCTCGGCGGCTTCGGCGGTGGAGGTCAGCAGGCCGGGCATGTGGGTTGCGACCACCGCTGCGGCAATTCCCAGGCCTGTGCGGCCGAGGAACTCGCGGCGACTGATCGAGCCGTTCTGCCAGCTACGCAGGGTTTTGATAAACGTCTTCTGGTCCATAGCACGCTCCACAGTCGGTTGATGAAACGAATCGATGATTTACAACGCCATGGCCAAGCCATTGGCGTGATCCCAGCCGACGCTCACTGCCGCGCCGTGTTCGAATGCATTGGCGCCGTGATCCTGCTGGCGCGGCACACGCACGCAAACCACGCCAAAGGCTTGGGTGCGCACGCGATATTCGGTGGAGTTGCCAAGGTAGATGCGGTCTTCCACGTGGCCTTGCAGCTTTACTTCGCGGGTCATGTCGGCGTTGGCGCTGGCGATGCTGATCAGCTCCGGGCGCACCGCGATGCAACCAGTGACGTCTGCGCTTAAGGCTTTGCCGGTAGGCGTCAGTGGGCTGGTCAGTTCCAGCCCTTGCTCGGTGCGCAGCACGACTGAATCGCCCTGCATTTGACGAACCGTGCCGTTGAACAGATTGGATTCACCGATAAAATCGGCCACGTAACGGCTGGCCGGCGCTTCATACAGTTGTTCCGGGGTGGCGGTCTGGATGATCGAACCGTTGTGCATCACGCTGATGCTGTCACTCATCGACAAGGCTTCTTCCTGGTCGTGGGTGACCAGCACAAAGGTGATGCCGACTTCGCGTTGCAGGCGCAGCAATTCGGATTGCATTTCCTTGCGCAGCTTGCGGTCCAGCGCCGCCAGCGGCTCGTCCAGCAGCAACACGGTCGGCTTGTTGACCAACGCCCGGGCCAGGGCCACGCGCTGCTGTTGGCCGCCGGAAAGCTCACTCGGCTTGCGTTGGCCGAAGCCGCTCAGGCGCACCATTTCCAACGCTTCATCAGCCATGCGCAGTTGGTTTTTTTTGTCAGGTCGCGGAGTGCGATAACGCAGCCCATAGGCGATGTTCTGCGCCACTGTCAGGTGCGGGAAGAGGGCGTAATGCTGGAACACCATGTTCACCGGCCGCTCAAACGCCGGCACTCCGGCTACATTCTTGCCCGACAGGCGCACTTCGCCGCTACTGGGCTGTTCGAAGCCTGCGATCATGCGCAGGGTGGTGGTTTTGCCGCAGCCGGAACCGCCGAGAAAGGAATGGAATGAACCGCGGCGCACCGCGAAGTTCAGGCCATTGACGGCTGACACCTCGCCATAGCGTTTGACCACGTTGCAGAATTCGATATCGCTTGGCGAAGTGTCGTTCACGCTGTTGTTCACGAGGCGGGCTCCCTTGCAGTGATGAATCAGTGCGTCGGGGGCCAAACTAGCAATCGGGGTTTTGCGCTGTATATATCCCTTGGGGGATAGAGTCGGTTTCAGGTGTCAGGCTTCGACGACCAGTTCCTGGCCGGTAAGGTCGCGGATAAACAGCCCGAGCAATTCGGACTGGCTGCCGATACCGAGCTTGGCGTAGATGTTCTTGCGGTGAATCTTCACCGTGCCAGGACTGATGCTCAGTTGTTCGGCGACCGACGTGCTGGAGTGACCGCGTAGCAGCAACTGGACAATTTCTTGTTCGCGGCCGGTGAGGATGTGCGCGCCGAACTGATCGAAGGCTTCGCGGATCTTGAAGTCCAGGTCCTGCGCCGGGCGTGGTTGCTGGGCTTGACGCAAACGCCAGGCTTCACTGATGACCTGTTCAACCACGGCCTGCGCGCACTCGATCAACTGCATCTCGTCACGACCAAAAGCACAGCTGGCAGTGGATCGCATCAACGACAGAACGGCCATGGCGCCGCCACCGAGGTCGACGAAAAACGCCACTTCTTCAGCCAGCCCGGTTTGCTGGTAATACGTCAGGTAATACTCGCCGAGGTAGAAGTGGTCGGGTGCGAACTGTCGCAAACGCCACAGTCCAGGCGCTTGCCCGCGAGTGCATGCCAGGTAGAACGGATCCAGTAAATAGGGCCCGCACTGATAGTCATCGACATACACCGCACGCTTGTCGGCAGCGAAGGTGTCGAACAGCGCCAACGGCCGATGATTGCCTTCATAGACGAACAGAACGAAGTGATCGACCGGGCAGACTTGCCGCAACCAGTGACTTAAGCCTGCTAACCGCGCATGTCCGGGAGGAAGGTCCAGTAAGTGGGCAAGCCCGGTAGTCCAGAGTTTCAGTTCCTTGGGGCGCATGGCGGCTTCAGGCAGGATTGGATCGCATTTAGATGCACAATTTACGCCATGGCTGTTTTGGCCTTGCAGGGCGGGGCGAGTGACGCCGAGGCGTTGAAAAGACGCCTCGTAACAGGGCTGGATGTTACCGAGTGCTACAGGATCAGTATCAGAAGTGATGGGAACGGCCGCCCATGGGGAGGTGTTTGAATTTCGACAGGCTCAAATCGATGGATCGGCCTCGGCATCGCCTATTCAGACTAGACCGCCCTGACAGTTTTCTCGTGCTCCCCCGGCACCAAACTCGAAGGCCAGAGGGGTGTTGCTTCATGCTTGTCTGGCCAGCGACTACAGTTTCTACATGACCGGCGAGGAGTTGTCGGTGTTCAGCCTGAGGGCTTGAACATGCCGCGTATTTTCGACGCGTCCTTCGCCTTGATCCGCTCAAAGCGGCCGGCGCAATTGATGGCGGTCGAAGAGGTCAAGGGCGGCGTTCAGGCGACCATTCGCGTCAGCGTTGAAATCGACGGCGAGGAACGTCCCGGCTGTGTGGTCGACACCATCAGCCGTTACTACCTCGAGTGAACCCTTTGGCAGAACATTCGAGGAATCGAGCATGAAAGAAGCCGTCATCGTTTCGACCGCCCGTACCCCGATCGGCAAAGCTTTTCGCGGTGCATTCAATGACACCGATGCCCCGCAACTCGGCGGCCATGTGGTGCGCGAAGCCGTGCGTCGCGCCGGCATCGAACCGGGCGAAGTGGACGATGTGATCATCGGCGCGGCGGCGCAGCAGGGCACGCAGTCTTATAACGTGGGGCGTCTGTGCGCGATTGCCGGCGGCTTGCCGACTTCCGTCGCCGGGATGGCCGTCGAGCGCCAGTGTTCGTCGGGACTGATGAGCATTGCCATGGCCGCCAAAGGCATCATGTGCGACGAAATTGACATTGCCGTGGCCGGTGGCCTGGAGTCGATTTCACTGGTGCAGAACAAGCACAAGAACCTGTACCGCAACCAGTCCGACGCGGTGATCGATCTCGATCCTCACGCCTACATTCCGATGATCGAAACCGCCGAAATCGTCTCCGCACGCTACAGCATCTCCCGCGAGGAACAGGACGAATACAGCTATCAGAGCCAGGTGCGAACCGCGCTGGCCCAGAGTAATGGATTGTTCGGCCGTGAACTCGCGCCGCTGACCAGCCGCAAGGCGATCTTCGACAAGGCCAGTGGCGAAACCCGCTTTGAGGCCGTCACCTTGCTGCGCGACGAATGCAACCGCATCGACATCACCCGCGAAAGCCTGAGTGCGCTGGAACCGGTGTGGCCGGGCGGTCAGTGGAGTGAAAAGGGCCGCTTCATCACGGCCGGCAACGCTTCGCAATTGTCCGACGGCGCTTCGGCCTCGGTGTTGATGAGTGCCAAATTGGCCGAGAAGCGTGGGCTGGAGCCGTTGGGAATTTATCGCGGGATGGCGGTCGCTGGCTGTAACTCCGACGAGATGGGCATCGGCCCGGTCTACGCGATCCCGAAACTGCTCAAGCGCCATGGCTTGACCGTGGACGACATTGGCCTTTGGGAGTTGAACGAGGCGTTCGCCTGTCAGGTGCTGTATTGCCGCGACACCCTGGGCATTCCTCCCGAATGTATGAACGTCAACGGTGGTGCGATTTCGGTGGGCCATCCTTTCGGCATGTCCGGTGCGCGGATGGTCGGTCACGCGTTGATTGAGGGGCAGCGCCGCGGATTGCGCTACGTGGTGGTGAGTATGTGCATCGGCGGCGGCATGGGTGCCGCTGCACTGTTCGAGGTGGTCTGAATGGCCAGTGCACAACAGGTTCAAGCTACTTTAAGGGGGATCAAGCACTTGGTGCTAGGTTCTGTTTCTCGCTTTGGGGCTGCGCAAAACCATCCAAGGACTTCGGGATTTCCAATCTCTCTATATAGAAGGATTCGTTTTGTTCTTCTCTAAAGAGAAGAAACGGACTGTTTTCCGGCGTTCTGCAAGTGTTTGATAGAAAAGCTTAATTAAGGGTTGACGGCAGATTCTGGAAGTCTATAATTCGCCCCACTTCCGGCGCAGTCGAAACGGAAAACTCCTTGGTAAACAATGAGTTACGCAGTTTTCGACAGCGAGTTGCTTCAGGTCATCGAAGCCCAGAAGGAGTTGATCAGGCAGTCTGTTTTTGCCTAATTGACGATTCGATCTTCTCGGTCGAAGGCGGTGTAAAAGAGGTGTTGACAGCAGCGAGTAACGCTGTAGAATTCGCCTCCCGCTAACGAGAGATCGCAAGCGCAAGTGGTTGAAGTTGCAAGGGAAACTTTGAAAACTTCGAAAAATAACCGCTTGACAGCAACAGAGGCTGCTGTAGAATGCGCGCCTCGGTTGAGACGAAAGATCTTAACCAACCGCTCTTTAACAACTGAATCAAGCAATTCGTGTGGGTGCTTGTGGAGTCAGACTGATAGTCAACAAGATTATCAGCATCACAAGTTACTCCGCGAGA